>JAGLSW010000369.1 GCA_023135565.1 Candidatus Aminicenantota bacterium
GCAGGGCCGCCGGAGGCAAAGTAATTTCTTTCTCTTTTCTATTTCGGTTCTAATAGGCAGCAGCCCATGCAGGCCGGGGTGACACCTTTCTTCCTGATATCCCGCCGGAGCGCCTTCATACCCGGACTGTTCCAGCATTTATCGAAACTGTGCTGCCGTATGTTCCAGGCTGGATAACCTTCTATACAGGGCGTGACATCGCCTGTTTCCTTGATAATCATGTATGCCCAGGGAGAGGTGCAGATGAACTTCTTCGGGTCGAACTCGCCGGCATAGTAGCGCACTATTTCGGATACCGGTATCTCCGGCAATAGCCTCACCTTAAAAGGTAACTCCTTCTTTCTCTCGTCGATCCGGCGCAGTTGGCTTTCCAGGACATCGAGATGCCGCGCATCGGCTGAAATGGGTTCGGGCTGCCCGGCAGCGGGTGGATTCCCCTGGGAATGGGAGCCGCGGTAGTATGCGGGCTGCTTCTGCCCAGAAAAAATTTGAAACGAGAGGATGTCTGCTCCGAGTTCCTCAGCCAGGGAACATATTTCGGAAAGTTGGTGCATACACTCCTGCCGGATAACGGTCTTGATGTCGATTAGAGGAAAGCGGGCGTTTCTTTCTTTCTTCACATCTTGTATTGTACGTATCGCATTTATCGTTTTCTCGAAGGAGCCGGGGCGCCGTGTCACCCGGTCATGAACGTCTCCGATGCCGTTTACGGAAATTCCGACAGCCAGGAGACCTTTTCCGAATATGCTGCCGACTCCGAGGTCCACCAATGAAACCGCTTCTTCGCGCCCGATCAAGTTGGCGTTGGTAATCAGGTGGCATCTTCGTTTCTTAGCCGCGTAAGAGAGCGTGTCGAACCAGTCCTTCCTCAAAAGCGGCTCGCCCCCGGAAAACGTGAGGATCGAATAGAAGGGCGTCGCATCGATTAGAGTTATTATTTCCTGTGAGGACAGGTGTTTCTTTCTTGTAGCCGGCAAGTCAGCCGGTTTGTCGTGGCGCTCGATAAAACAACCGCGGCACTTGAGGTTGCAGTCCAGGGTGGTCATGAAATGGACATTTAAAGGCGGAAACGACCCGCCGCCGCGAAACAAGTAGTATGGAATAAAATTGTATAAAGTCTGCAATTTATTGTATATTTTTGCAAAGTCCATGGTAAGAATGGGGCCTCACTCTCATTCGATATAGTGAGTTTGGCCCTGTTTTTCCTCCTGTTTGTTTTGGGGGTCTAACCGGGGGTGAGAAAAGGTGTGGATTGCGTTGATCTTTGTCTCGCCGAATTGCTTGCGTTCCAGCGCATTGGCGCTGTAGGAAAATCCTCTTTTAATCATACCGAATATTAAAGTATTGCTCATCTATTGTCAAGCCATTCATGAAATAATTAAAAGTTTACCTGTTGCATTAATACATTTTGGGAAACAAGGAGTCAATCTTTCCGGCCTGTCGCCTATTTTAACCTGTAACCCGTGGGTCATAATTATAATTGCTGTTAACTTCCGGCTTTTATTGAAAAAATACCGCGAATGCTTTATAATACTCATGGTGCACCGATGAACAAAAAAAACGAAACTATCAAAAGTATACCTTACGGGATTTCCGATTATGGAATCATCCGCCAGGGCAATTACTACTACGTGGATAAAACCTCATATCTAAAAAAAATCCAACAGGCAGGAAGATACCTGTTCTTCATTCGTCCCCGCCGTTTTGGAAAATCTTTACTTCTTTCTATGATGGAAGCCTATTATGACACTTACTACAAAGACAGATTCGACGAACTATTCAAAGGAACTTCAATCTATGACAATCCCACGGAGGAAAAGGGAAAATACTTAGTGCTTACCTTTAATTTCTCAAACGTCGAGCCTGCCGTGGAAAAGATCGAAGCTTCTTTTTTAGAACATATCCGCGGTAGAACGCTCTCTTTCCTACGAAAATACACGGACTATCTAATAAAAGACAGGGAATATTTTAAAAAAACGATAGAAGAAAGTCGCTCTGCTTCCGATATAATGGCGGCTCTTAACGATTTATGCAGGGATTCCCGGCAAAAGCTGTATGTCCTCATCGACGAGTACGATAATTTTGCCAACACTATACTTTCCACTACCGGCGAGGCTGACTATAAAAATCTAACCCACGGTGAAGGTTTTTTCCGCTCCTTTTTTAATGTATTAAAAGCAGGTACCGGCGGCATGGACGCCCCTATCACCCGGCTGCTTTTAACAGGGGTCTCCCCCATAACCTTAGACGATGTTACCAGCGGTTATAATATCGGGAAAAACATTTCGGTTGATTCCTCACTTAACCGGCTGTTGGGGTTCACCGAAGCAGATGTGATCGAGATGATCGAATATTATAGAGAAAAAGGCCTTATCAAGCACGACACCGGTTTTCTAACGGGGATTTTGCGCCAGTGGTATAATCATTATAATTTCTCAAAAGAATCTCAAACCACCTTGTTTAATTCGGACATGGTGCTTTATTTTCTCGATGAATATTTTAAAGTTTCCCGTGTACCCGATGAATTAATCGACCGCAATGCACGCATGGATTACGGGAAACTGCGCCATTTGATTATTATCGACAACAAGGGAAAAAAGGAATCCAACGGCAATTTCACACGCCTGCAGGAAATAATAAGAGAGGGAGAAGTAAGTGGAAAGTTGAAAAAAGGCTTCCCTTTAGAAGAGATAGGTTTAACGGAGAATTTCATTTCGCTTTTGTTTTATTTCGGTCTGCTGACCATAGGGGGAACAAAGGAAGGGCGGGTTTTATTTAAGATACCCAACCAGACGGTAAAGAGCCTGTATTATGATTATATTATCCGTATCAGCCGGGAAATAGATTTATTGAATGTGAATTCGACAAAACTTGACAGTTTACTTCATGATATGGCCTATCATGCTAAGTGGCAAGACTACTTTGATTATATTGCCGGACAGATGAAAGAATCGGTCTCAACCCGGGATTTTATCCGGGAAGAGAAGGTAATCCAGGGATTTTTATTGGCTTACTTAGGTATCAGCGATTATTTTATCGTTCATTCGGAAAAGGAACTAAATATGGGTTATGCCGATATTGTGATGGAGCCTTTTATTGCTAAGTATGAAGGGATCAAATACTCCTATATGATAGAGATCAAGTATATTGCCGGGGAAAAGAAAAAAAACCGGGCGGCAATGGAGAGTAAAATCCGGAAATTAAAGATAGAAGCGGAAGAGCAGTTGAGAAAATACGCCGGGGATAAAAAATTTAAAAAAACCATCGGTAGAACGACACTTATCAAGTTAATCGCGATATTTTCAGGTCCCCGTTTGGTATACCTCGGCGCAGTCGATTAGGATATTTGGGGTCAAGTCTTGCATTAATACATTTTGTTAACTCAAATGTCGCGGCGCAACAGGTGGTTATTTATTGGCCTACTATGAAATTACTTTTTGCCTCCGGCGGCCCTGCCGGGGGCCAAACTTTTGAAAAAGTTTGATCAAAACTTCTGTCTAAGGAAAAGCGAGAAGCGCTATCTGCCCAATATGGCTTCTTTGTAACGACGGCAATTCTCTATTAGATCAGGCCCGGCCCGGTGCAGCGCCCCACCGACCAGGAAAACCACATCGCGGCCATAGGCCGCTGCCATTTCCGGGATGCGCTGCAGGCTGACGCCGCCTCCGGGCACTGTAAAAATAGGCTCGATGTGCTCCATGGCCGCTGCCGCCGCCCGGGCAATACCACGGCAGTCCCCTTTACTAAAAGAAAAACGACCGCCATAATTGGCAAAAATAACGGCGTCCGCTCCAGCCAACCGGGGGAATTGCCCGAAAAGCACATAAGGGGAAACACCGCTCCCTGAGTCGATAACATATGTGCCCTGGAAAGCAGGATGGCTGACGATAGGAAGAGCAATACGGTCATCTTCAGCCAGCATTCGCATGGTGTCCAACCCTACTAACCCGGGAGCCACCAGCATGCCTCCAGCGCCTCTCTCCTTAGCAAAAAGCGCTCTCTCCACTACCTGGTGCGCCGGGGCGGTAATGTTGGGTATATAGAGGCATTTGCCGCCGCTTTCCCGGTTGGCCCGCTTTACGGCCGCAGCGCAGCGCTTCCACAGCGCTACTTTATGAACTTCTTGATATCCGTTTTTAACTCTTTTATAAAATCTTTATCCAGGGCTTCATTTTTCCGGCTTAAGATCATTATAAGATAATTTCTTTGATTCCACTCGATTTTGGTACAATAGAAGGTAATATCGTTTAACTTCTTGATTAATTTGCTCAATACTTTTCGCTGCTCTTCATAAGAAACAACGAAAATGGTTTTTTTCGGAGTCTTTACATTTTTCCATTTCACTATTATTTTATCGCAGCACTCTTCTTTTGCTTCTTCCAGCGCCTCCGCGCATAAAAGAATTAACTCCATCAGCAGGTTTTGAGGGATTTCTATCCTGTAAATATCATCGATACTAAAGAATATATCCCTTATTAACGCTGGATTCACCGTGTTTAATTTCTCTAACAATTGATTCAATATCTTGATATAAATCTCCCGGAATCCTTCGTCAAAATCTCTTATATCTCCATAAACCTTCGCGATAATCTTTTTTAAAGAGGTGTAAATCTCTTTAATCGAACTAAATTCTACCAGGTTAACTTTTAATTTTAATATATCGACTTCTACCTTTCTCCCGTACACTTTCGTGGGTATAGTGGATACTATACCGATCCCCGGCTCCAGGCTCATCCCGTATATAAGATCATAGAGCCTTTTTTTGGGGGATTTATAAGAGCTCACGATTATCAATTTAATGTTGATGATAAACTCCGTTTTTCTCTCTACATTAAAGAACACCTGGGTCAACTGCGTCTCTTTTAATTCCTCCATTAGGAAGGGGATGATGGCCCGGGCATAATGCTCGATTCCACCCACGGATTTCAATTTGGAAAACTCTTTGCTGCAAGAGATATTGATTAGCTTATCCATGGATTTTTCTATGGATTTAATCAATTCCGAACTCAAAGCTTTCCCATATCTATCGACTATTTCAACCCGGTAAACCATAACTCCGTCCATGGTAACATAACTTTTGTGGTGTTTAATGACATGCCCGGGAACGATAAACTCCAGCATTCTTAAAAAGCCTTCAACAGAAAACAGCACTTCCCTGCATATAAAAGTAATTCCTGTCAATTTCTCAAATTTGGTTGTAAAATTCTTTACCTTGACTATCTCATCAGCATATCCGCTCACTATCAGGTTTTGATGACTGTAATTATCGACGATTAATTTCGCCAGGTCGCCTATGTCCCGTTCTTCTAAATATTCACGGGAACGCGACGAAACAAATTTCAGGGCCTCGCCGCTCTCTTCGATAATCTTTACTAAATTCGAGTTGTGGTAAATCTTGAAGATCTTTTTCATTATATCATTATAGATATCGAACTTTACGGCTTCGTCATCGAGGAATAAATATTTATCGGTGCTGCCCCGGGCAGCCACCTTGATTTTGTCGCAGAGATTTTTTTTCTCCGCTAAGTACTCCCGGTACTCCTCTTCCTTAGTGATCTGAAAAGATAATATGACCACACCGATGGTTTTTTTGTCATATTTGATAGTAAATCCCCGGGCATATAATACATTCCTTTTTTTATGATGCACGATACCCAGTATCGAATTGGACATGCCTACCCAATCCTCTGCCAGCACACCCAAAATAACGGTTACAGGAATTTTTTCTTGACCTAATTCTTCAAGTAAAATTACCTCTTTTTTCCTGGTATGCTCATAGGTGTGAAGCAGACGCACCAATAAAGCCTTTTGCTGGAAGAGTGGGAATTCTTCTTGAGAATGTACCATCCTGCTCAAATGGTATTCGATTTCTTTGTTAGAGATACGAATATTTTTGCTTTTGAGCAGTTCCTTGACTTGCGTAATTTCTTCATTTGTTAATCGAGATTCCATTATGTGAATTTTATCTCAATTCAAAGGTAAAAGTCAATTAATCCGGATGACTTTTTTTAGAAAAACAAACTTTTTTAGGCAGCCCGGTCGAGAATGCGATATCCAGGCCCCTCATAGGGTGCGGACGCCGTCCGCTTTTTAAAAAAAAACCCAAAAAAGCTGATTATAGCTTGACATTTGGTAATTTATTAAATAAAATAAGGACTGGAGGTAATAATGAATAAAACGGAATTAGTTAAAGCAATTGCAGAGAAAGCAAACTTGAAAGTGTCCGATACTGAAAAGCTGGTAAACTCCTTTATCGACACAGTATCAGATGAATTGAGTAAGAAAGGTAAAGTAACCCTGGTTGGATTCGGAACTTTCACCGTGGCACACCGCAAAGAGAAAGCCGGTGTCAACCCCAAGACCGGAGAAAAAATCAAGATTAAAGCAAAACACGTTCCCGTTTTTAAAGCAGGAAAAGCTCTAAAAGAGCTGGTTAAATAAGTTAATCTATTGCCGCTGAATTCTACCCCGTGGAATGCCCAAAAGAGTCGTGTTCCACAGGGGTGAATCAGTGGGGAGTGAAAAAGAAAAACCTGGGTCGTTGTTCAAAATTTAATAATTCAAGGAAAGGGATATTTTTATATTTTTTAAATAGAAATCGGTCCGCTCTAAAATTTGTGTGATCTGTGGACTGGTTTTGGTTGGGAGCTTGCGCCCCCTCTCATGAGCAGTTACTGTACTTCAACTACCGCCGATTTGGTAGTGAACTCCACCGGCTGGCCATCTTTGCTCACCGCATTGGAACTATCTATGGTAATGGTATAGGTGCCTTTTTCTAAGAATTTTAATTTCAACTGGCCGATCATGGCGCTTCTCGACAGCCGGTCGAGATTGGAAAGGCCGATGTCGAAATTATTACCGGAAAAATTCCTGAAAACTTTAACGTTTTTAGTATTCAGGGATTGGGTTTGCAGGTCTTCGATAACGGCTTTCGGACCATCTATGGAACCGCTTACCGATAATGAGGCAAGATTGGTACTGGAGTTCATCCTGATAGTAAAAAATGCGCTGCCGTTAACCGAGGCTTTTCTCCTGGCCGGGACAATGCTGATGTTATTGGCCCCTCTTCTTGTTGGTTTGCCCCTCTCTTCTTCACGGGAACTGCGGCGGGAGGGTTCGACAAGTCCACCGCCCTGCGGAGCTGTTTCGGCATTTGCCCAGATAGGAGCCCGGTCGGCTGCCGAGATAGCGAGGCGCCTGATAACCCGCGGTGTAATAGAAAATATCACGTCGGTCTGTTTTATCTCTTTTTGGGTCTTGCCGAAAAGTTTTCCTAAGATGGGTATTTTGGAGAGCCCGGTTATCCCGGCTACAGTATCTCTCATCTCATCTCTTATAAAACCGCCGATAATGTTGGTTTCACCTTCTTTTAAGCGGATCTGGCTTTCCAGTTCGCGTTTACCTAAGATAGGGAATTGGTCAACCATACCGATAACAAATTTCAAGTCCAACTTTACATCCAGGGTGACTTCGTTATTATTATGTACATATGGAGTTATCTTAATATCCACACCGACGGGTTTGTATTGATAGGTGGTCATGGGTACGGTATTGATGCCGCCGGCGGCAATGGATTGGAAAGATGTCTGGGGTACGGGACGCTCTTCACCAACCATAAAATGAATCTCTTCACCGCTGACTCCGCGGAGATTGGGTTTCGAGATGATCCTGGTGTTATCATCGCTTTCTAAAAAATTTAGGGCGGCGCTGGGTATGGTAACGAAAAAATTCATACCGTCTAAATCGTTAACATTCACATTCTGGTTGCTGACAGTGCCGTCGGTGCCGACGACTCCGGGGGTAAGGGAGAGGGAAGGGGGCACGATATCGGTTCCTAAGGATTTAAGGATATTCCGGTTGACCTCCATGATCTGCACATCGATTTCCACCTCGCTCTTTGCTTTATCTATACTGTTGATAAACCGTTCGATATCCCGCAAGGTATTGCTGTCCGCTTTTACGATTATGGAATTCAAGTTTTTGTCTTCCTGGGCCTGGATGCGCTGGTCCCGGAAAATAGTCATCAGCAGTTTTTTTGCGTCTTCTACCTTCACATTGCAGAGGTAAAATATTTTAATGCCCTGTAAGTCGAAGGTTCTCCTTTTAAAAGTGGTATCGGGGTATACCAGCACAGAAGAACTATCGAGTATCCGGTACCTGCTGTTGGATACCATGCACAACTGTTTCAACACTTGATAGAAGCCCACATTCTCTATCTGGATACCGTAATTAAAATCCCGGAAATCTTTGTCGAAAATGATATTGACGCTGGAAGACTTGCCTAAAATCTCAAATATCTTTTTAATAGGCGCAACCGGCAGTTTTATACTAATTCTTTCGTTGGGGTCTACTTGCAGGCTTACCGGGGGGACGATAACAGATTTGAATTTCGGCTGCGGCAATTTCCCGGTTTCCTTATAGGCTTGTAATTCTTCCTCTAAGGCTTTATTCATTGGGAAAACGCCGACAGCGATCTTATATTCTGCGATCGCCTCTTTTTTTCTTTTTGCCTCTCTATATTTCCGGGCCAGGTCTAAGTGGTATTGGTAACTTTTCAACTTCGCCCTGAAAAGCAGGGTCTTGACCTCGACATCTTTGGGCCGGCGGGCGTGTTCCTGTTCTAAGCAGCGCACGGCTTCATCGAATTCGCCTACTTTATAGTAAGCCAGTCCTTTCTTCCTAAGAACCGAGGTGGCGCAGCCGGGAAATATTAACCCGATCAGCAGAAAACTAATCACTAATAAAATTACAGGGTATATCGTGGTGTTGTTTTTATTATCTCGATGTTTCATCTTCGTCATCCTCTTTTAGTTGAATTGTTATCCTTTTGGAGTCAACTTCGATTGTTACTTCTTGTTTATCGATTTTTAGAATTTTGATTTTCTCTTGTATTATGTCATCCTTAGCTGCAATAAAAAATTCACCGTTCACGCTTAACAGCGCATGACTCCTGGTGCGCTTGATGACATAACCTTCAAAAGAGACGCTTTGCATTACCTGGGCTTCTATTTTAGCGGCTTCGTTTCGTTTTTCCTCCTCATCTACCTGCTGCGGCGGAGGAGTGGGCATTACTCTTACGGGGCGCCGGCCCATATCATCCTGCCGCAGTTTTAGGGGGGAAAAGATATCCCTTTTCATAGAGAACTCTTTCCTCTCGCTTTGTAACCGGGAGGTCTTGATGATTTCGGCGCCTGCTGCCGACGTTAGAATCAAGAGCAAAACCGGTAGGATAAGCGTTTTCCGAGATTTCACCCGGTAAACGAACCTACTTAAGGGCGGGGAGCCCGGCTTATCTAAAACAGGCCGGTTATTACCGCTGTGTAAGGGCATATAAAATCTACCTAACAAAATAAACCTCCATGGAGAAAGTCACCTTCACATTGGCAGCGTCAAGTTTACTCATCTCGATTTTTTTAAAAAGAACCATTTCGGTTTTATTCTCCATTTCAAAAATAAATTTCTTTACATTCCGGTATGCCCCAACGATACGAGAGTCGATGACAACTTTCCTGATGTCTTTCATGATATTCCTGTATCGGTGATTTATCTTTTCGAGCTGCAGGGCGTTCCGGCTCAGCACAGCTTGCATTTCGCTGCGAAAAGCGGGGTAATCATCGAACCTTATCAAATAATCGTTCTTAAATTGATCATAGGTTTTATCGATATTTTGCCACTCTATATGGGTCGCTTCTAACTCTAAAAATTTCGTCTCCGTCCGGTTGTAAGCATCTAATTTGAAACCCAAAACGGAGATGCTCTCGTGAAAGGAGTAAGCAACAGTAAAAACAAAAAATACAAAGCTCGCCAGGAGCAGGCCGAGCAAACTATAAACAAAAATTTTACTATTCTTTTTCATCTTTTTCTTTTACTTCTTCTTTTTCTTTTTCTCTATCTTTTAATTTTCTATCTTTTACTTTTCTATCTTTTAATTTTGCGCCTTTGACTTTTTTTTCTTTGACTACTTTGTCTTTTGCTTTTCCTCTATCTCTTACTGCGTTGTCTTTAACTGCTCGATCTTTGACTTTTCCTCTATCTTGTGGTTCTTCGTCTTTGACCGGTTCATCTTTAACGGCTCGATCTTTGATTTTTTCGTCTTTTACCTGGTCGTCTTTTACTGCTTTATCTTTTAACTCTTCTCCATCTTTCGCTTCTTCTTTACCCTTTATTTCTTCTTTATCCGTTACTTCTTCTTTTTTTTCAGTTTTCAAGATAACGGTGATGGCGGCATTATATATACCTGCCTTTACCGATTCGTTCAAAATCGCCGCGTCATATTTTGAGAAGTTCTTATAGGCTTCGAAAAGACGGGGGTAGGCATCGGATACCAGGGAAATTTGCACTTTGGATTTGTTTTCTGCAGCGATGGAGATGCTCTTTATATAAACGCCCACAGGAAGCAATTCCTCTATAATATCCAATTTCCCGACGGTGTTAAAGGATTTATTAACAATTAGGGAATTGGCCAGCCTGACCCTGGAGCGCCACATGGAGTTTATCCTGCGTATCCCTTCGTTGTATTCCCCGGTCTTTTTCCTCATATCGTTAAGCCTGGTTTTATATTGTTCCTGCGTTTTTTTTTGAGTGCTCAGCTTCTTATCCTGGACTGCCAGGTTGTTTACCCCTAAGGCAATAAATAAAACAGAAAATAGCAGCGCTCCTACGCAAAAAAGGAAAAACTTCCGGGTATCGAGTTTTTTGTTTTTCGCTATATTGTACTTTATCTTCATCTTCATTTTTTTCCCTTTATGCCGGCAATAGCAGATTTTTTTTCTGCTCAAAGTTTAATTCCCTTATCTCCAACCGGGACAACTGTTCCCGCACCGCATCGAAACCGAAACCGGCGGCATTGGAAACAATCGTATAGACGGCGGGAACAATCGAATAATTCTTTTTTACAAAATTAACTGTTTTAACGATCTCCGGTGTAATGTCCACATCTTTATCGCTCCTGAATTTCCTGATATAGTAAGGTACGGAGTTATTCAAAAAAACGACTACGGATAGACTTTTATCGACCTCTATAAAAAAATCGGGGCCGGTTTTCAACTTCTTGAGATGATTCATAATCTCTATAGTGGAATTTCCTAAGTAGACCAGTTGGATACCGTTCTCCCCAAAAGTCTTTTCGAGTTGTTCTTTCAAAGCCCTTTTGAACAGGATCGACAGCAGCTTATTTTTGTCTAATTTAAAAAAATCGTGCTCATAAAGTCCGATATCTTCAGGAAAAACTTTCTGCAGCCGCCACTGCACTAAGTCTTTTCTCAGTCCTTCCCAGAAAGGGATTTTCTCGAATTCGAGGATATTAAATATAAAATTCGCGGAATTTAATATCAGCCCGGTTTCCTTATCGGCCAGCTCCCTTTTTATCTCCTCGATACCGTAATTGTCTATATCGAAAAGAGAGGTGTTCTCAAAGACTTGCGTCCTTTTGAAGACCTTGTCCACGGGTTTATAAATCTCGATGTAGTTCTCGCCTCCGAAGATATACTGGGACGGCTGGCGGTAGTTGATAATAAATTTAGTTATGTCCATTCTTTTATCGTTACCCTGTTTAATTCGGCAAGAGAGGTAACTCCTGAGTTTATCTTCTCTAACCCGTTTCTCCTGATGGGGATCATGCCCTGTTCCATGGCCACTTTCTTGATCTCGGAAAGCGGTTTCTTCTCTAAGATCATCTCTTTGATCTCATCGGTGAGTTCGAGTATTTCACCGATTACGGTCCTGCCGGCATAGCCCATTTCAGTACATTCCTGGCAGCCGCCGGGTTCATAAACGGTGCCCTTAAAAATGCCTTTTTTCAACCGGTTGTCTTTGAGTTCCTTTTCGTCCACGGTGTGCTCTTTTTTACAGACAGGACACAATTTTCTCACCAACCGCTGCGCTACTACGCAGTTCAAGGCTGAAATAAAACTGTACGTATCGATTCCCATATGTATAAACCGGCCTAAGACATCGAACACATTGTTGGCGTGCACGGTGGTAAATACCAAATGACCGGTTAAAGCAGACTGGATGGCAATCTGGGCAGTTTCCGGGTCCCTGATCTCTCCGACCATGACTTTATCCGGGTCATGCCTGAGGATAGAACGCAGCCCGCGGGCAAAGGTTAAGCCTTTCTTTTCGTTGACGGGAATCTGGGTGATTTCATCGATCTGGTACTCCACCGGGTCTTCGATGGTGATAATCTTATCTTCCGGCCGTTTGATTTCGTTCAAAGCCGCATACAGGGTGGTGGTTTTGCCGCTGCCGGTGGGGCCCGTGACTAAGAACATGCCGTAAGGTTGGTTGATATAATAGAATAAGTTATCTACTAAATATTTGGAAAATCCCAACTGCCCTAATTCCAACTCACCGATATTTTCGGTAATCATCTCCCGGTCGAGGATCCTGATAACCGCGTTCTCACCGTAAATAGCCGGCATAATAGAGACACGGAAATCGATGGTTTTCTGCTTGAACTTCATCCTGAACCTGCCGTCCTGGGGCACCCTTCTCTCTGCGATATCTAAGTCGGACACAACTTTTAAGCGGGTAATCAGGGGAGAATGAAAAATCTTATCTAAAGGCTCCATGACCTGGGTTAAGATTCCGTCTATCCTGAATTTGACCCGCACCGAATTGCCTTCGGCTTCGATATGAATATCGGAAGCCCTTTTCCCCACTGCCGTAAAAACGATATTATTCAACAGTTTGATCACCGAGTCGTCTTCTTCGGTTATTTTCTCGATGGTTAAAGACTCCTCTTCGGTTTCTTCGAGCTGCTTTTTCATAAAGAAGCTTTCGGTCTTATCGGTGAGCACCTTGGTAAAAATATCGCTGCGTTTAAGAATTTTCTCTATATCATCCTTTTCCGCTTTGAAAGACTGCACCCTTAACTGGATGAAGTTCTCGATAATACTTATTTTGTCCAGGTTTTCGGGGTCGAACATGGCTACCTGGATAGAATTATCTTCCGCTGTTAACGGGAAGAACAGGTTCTTGACCAAAAATTCCGCCGGGAACTTTTGCAATAGATCGTAATCGATCCTGGTTGTTGAGAGTTCAATATTTTTTATCATCTTACTACATTCACCGTATTAAATATGGGCAGGTATACTGAAACCAGCATAAATGCTATTACTAATCCTAAAACCACGATTAAAACCGGCTCTATCAACGAAATCAAAGAACCGATCTTGGCGTCGATAGAGTTCTCGAAAGCATCGGCATTCTCATTCAAGACATCTACCAGGTTGCCCGAAGATTCACCTACCTTGATCACTTCGATCAGCACCCTGGGGACAAAATCTACTTCCGACAGCACATCGGACAACAATTTGCCTTCTTTTATTTTAACAGGGACTTCTTTCACTTTGGCTGCAAAATATTTATTGCTGAAAGTTTCACAGGCGATCTGGGTGGATTCGGGAACAGGTATCCCCCCGGCAATGAGAATAGCCAGCGTCCTGGTAAATACAGTCATGGCATTTTCTACGATAATCTTGCCGATAAAGGGGACTCTTATTTTTAGATAATCTACGATAACAATATTCGGGTGGAACCGTTCCGCCATCTTTATGCCGGTCACTATCAGCACTATAA
Source organism: Candidatus Aminicenantota bacterium (assembly GCA_023135565.1). Taxonomy (GTDB): domain Bacteria; phylum Acidobacteriota; class Aminicenantia; order UBA2199; family UBA2199; genus JAGLQA01. The sequence goes on from JAGLSW010000369.1 coordinate 13,582, forward strand.
TAAAAAAAATGCTAAATATATTATTCTTTAGATACTCGCCTACAGAGATCAAGTATATCGTGGCCATCGGCAGGTCTGCTTCGAAATCGGCATAAAAAGAAGCAAATTTCGGTATGGCATATACCAGGATAATCATAACCAGGGAGAACATGAATATGAACAGGATGGCCGGGTAAGTCATACTACTGACGACTTTTCTTTTCAGGTTGGCAATTTTGTCTAAGTAGGAGTTGAACCTTTGCAGGATAGATTCTAAATTGCCGCTCCTTTCCCCTGCCAATAACGAGGCCCGGTAAATCTTTTGAAAAGGGATGGCATTGGAGGAAAAGGCATCGGAAATCTGGATGCCGTTCCTGATGTCGGCCTGGCATTTCGACAAAATCTCCCTCATGCTGCCCTTTTTTTGATTTTCTACGATGATGTCCAATGCCTTTATGAAAGGTACGCCGGACCTTAAGAGGGTAATCATCTTCTGGTTAAATAACAGGAAGTCGAAATAACCGATCTTCTTCTGGAAAATTTTGGTAATGTTGGTGTTCTTAAAAAAGTTTCTCCTGGCGTAAAGCAGCTTCTCATCCGCATTAGCGAAACTTGCAACCAGTTCGCTTTTACTTTCGGAGAAAATCACCTTTTTGAAATAAGCGCCGCGATCATCCACGAAAGTACAATTATAATAAGGCATTAAAAATACTCCTTACCGGGGAAATTCCCCTGCAGTACTCCCGGGATACCGATCCTGCCGTCTTCTTCCTGGTAATTTTCCATGATGGCCGCTACGGTCCTGCCGACAGCCAGGCCGGAACCGTTTATGGTATGCAGGAAATCCTTTTTTCCTGCTGCCGGTTTATATTTAATCCTGGCCCGGCGGGCCTGGAAACTCTCGAAATTGGAACAGGAAGAAATCTCTAAATAGCCCTGCCGTGCCGGCATCCATACCTCGAGGTCGTAGGTTTTCGCCGAAGAGAAAGATAAATCACCGCTGCAAAGAAGCACAACCCGGTAGTGTAAGCCTAATTCCTGTAAAATAGATTCCGCATCCGCCGTCAATTTTTCTAATTCGTCGTAGGAATCTTCCGGGGCGGTGAACTTTAGCAGTTCCACTTTGTTAAATTGGTGCTGCCTGATGATACCGCGCACATCTTTGCCGTAGGAACCGGCTTCGCTCCTGAAACAGGGGGTATAGGCCGCGTATTTTTTGGGGAGTTCCGCCTCGGCCAATGTTTCATCGCGATGAATATTGGTCAGGGGCACTTCGGCCGTGGGCACTAAGTACAGGTTGTGGTCTTCGATCTTGAAGAGGTCGGCTTTAAATTTCGGCAGGTTGCCGGTGCCGATCAAGCTCAGGTCGTTAACTAAAAAAGGTGGCAGCACTTCTTCATAGCCATTTTTCCCGGTATGAGCATCCAGCATCAGGTTGATCAAAACCCGCTCCAATTTGGCCAGGGTGTTGAAATAGAGAGCAAACCTGGCCCCCGCGATCTTGCCGGCCCGGGGCAGGTCGAGAAAGGCGTTGATTTCGCCCAATTCCCAGTGGGGTTTAGGATCGAAGTTGAATGCCGGTTTTTCACCCCATTCCCGGACCACTTTATTATCGCTTTCGTCTTTGCCTATGGGCACGGAATCGTCGAATAGATTGGGAATATTAAGCATAAAATCGTGGAATTTCTTTTCTACATCTTCCAGGCCTGCTTCGATAGCCGCGATATCTTTGGACAGCTCTTTGGATTTTGTTTCCAATTCGTTCGTATCCTGCTTTTCTCTTTTCAACATACCGATTTCTTTGGCCAATTTCTTTTTTTTGCTTTTAATACTCTCGATTTTTGTGATCAATTCCCTTCTTTTTACATCGATCTGTTCGAATACCTTCTCGTCAAAATGCACACCCTTGGCTTCAACTTTTTCTTTTACAAGGCCGACGTTCTTCCTGACAAAATTTAAATCAAGCATCGAATAGTATAGCATATAAAGCCTCTTAGTGCAAATAGCTGCTCGCTAAAAAATGACCTTTTTTCAAGACCGAACTTGAAAAAAACCGCCTCACGGCAAGAACAGGATGTGGTAAAACATACTGCTCGATGCCGCCATGAAAAGCGCGGCAATTTGCCGGTTTAAGGAATTATTTGTCGGACAGGGAAAAAATATTCCCCGCAAAAAAATAAAATTGCCCCGCCACGTGGTGGCCCGCGCAGCGGCTTATACCCTGCCCACCTGGCGGTGCGCGACATTGGCTGGCTCTTTTCCTTTTATATTTTCTCTTTTCAGTTTCTCTTCGGTCTGGGTGGCGCGGAATAGGTTGGCTGCTAATTCGCTACTTCCCATATGATCGAGAATCTGCTGGCTTTTTTTTAGGTTCTTTTTTTTATGGATGTCTTTTGCTCCGAGACCTCCGTAAAGCCCTTTGTAACCGTGATCCTGGAATATGGCATAATCGATAGGTGCAATCACACCGGCATTCCTGGCTGCATCGGCCAGTTGTTTGTTGTGGGTTTTCATCTCCTTTCTTAAGAAAAGGCGTTTGTCGTCTTCACTGTCCAGGTTCCTGTATTCAGCCAACCCGGTAAGCTCCTGTTTCCGCGTCTGGACTGCAAAATAGGTTTGCCCTAAAGCTACGATCTTTTTCGCAGGGTCTGCATTCTGGACGATTAAATAACAGGCGTAGCGGGATAAATGCACATCCTCAACTTGCCGTTTGGCGCCTTTACCTACAGTTATCATATCGTTGACATCAACGAAATGATATTCTACTTCATAACTGCTGTTTTTACAGGCTTCTCTATAGCGCTCATTAAAATTGAC
>JAGLSW010000037.1 GCA_023135565.1 Candidatus Aminicenantota bacterium
TGCGGTATGCCGCTGGCCCCCGACTTCAATTCAATGGGGGCGGCCCCCGGCAGGGGCCGCCGGAGGCTAATAGGCTGGGTGCGCCGCATCCCCGCCGGAGGCAAGTCCCTAAGATTTCTCGAATGCCGTTGTTGCTTGCCGGGCGGTTTTCATGCTATAATAATTTACTATAATAATACAATAATAATTCTATATAATAACCTGACAGGAAATCGACCATGATAAAAAGAAAACAAATTATTTTAATTACCTTAATAGTCCTCGGCTCTCTTTTCGGCTCCCTGAACTGCTCGAAAAAAAAAGAAATAAGGCCGGAAATCAAGAACATTCGCGCTTTTGCCCGGCTCTACGGTTTGGTGAAATATTTCTACCCGGGCGACGAGGCAGCCGAAACCGATTGGGACCGTTTCGCGATATACGGCGTCAAACAGGTGGAAAACGCCCAAAACCCGGCGCAGTTGAAAAAAATCCTGCAAGACATGTTCCTGCCGGTGGCCCCGGCCTTGATTATCCGGCTCAACAGCGATAGGGCCAAATTCTCTATTGAAACGATCACCCCGCCGGGTATCCCCAAAGATCGACTGAAACCGGTGTTCTGGCAGCATTTCGGTTTGGGCAGCGGCGATAGGCGAAGTATGTACCGCAGCATCCGCTTGAACAAACCGGACAAACCGGCCCTAAAAAATACCGCGTCACCGCCCCCTGCGCAGCCCCTGTTTGAAAAGAAACCCGGTTTCGGGGAATATATAAGCAGGGAATTGGGCCGCGGCCTGTCCTGCGTACTGCCTATCGTCCTGTACGACTGCGGCGGTTACACCTTTCCCCCGGCTTCTAAAAGGGTCTTAGCCGCCCTGCGCAGCGCGGTGAACCGCGCCGTCCCCCAAAACAGGAGCCTGACAGCGCATCACCCCCATATCCGATTGGCCGGTATTATCATTGCCTGGAATGCACTGCGTCACTTTTATCCCTATGGCAATGCCATGGCAGTGGATTGGCAGGCCCTTTTGACCGCCGCTTTAGAAGACTCATACCGGGACAACTCAGAACTGGATTTCTTAACCACTTTGAACCGCATGGTCGCCGGGCTCAAAGACGGCCAGGCCGGAGTGTATCTACCGGGCAACAGGAGCCGCATGTACCTGCCCCCGGTTCGTTGGGCTTGGGTAGAGGAGCATTTGGTAGTGACCGCTGTGTTCGACAGTTCGCAAACCGCGCTGCGGGTGGGCGATATGGTTGTAGAAGTCAACGGCATCAAAGCGAAAAAAGCGCTGCGAAAAAAAGAACAGGCCATTTCCGCCGCCACTGCCGGTTGGAAACGGTTCCGCGGTTTAGAAGAACTGCTCAGGGGGCCGCGGGATTCGGAAATGTCCTTGCAAATCGAAAGAGACGGGGCGGCGCTGCCCAAAAGAATCACCTTGCACCGTACCGTTTTTTCGCCGAACTATTATGGCCTTGTCGAAAAGCGCAAGCCGGTAAGCAGGGAAATCGAACCGGGTATTTATTACTTGAATACCGACATCACCCCCATGTCCGAAATCGAGAAATTAATGCCCGAATTACAAAAAGCAAAAAGTATTATCTGTGATTTTAGAGGGTCGCCCAAAGGCAGTCACCTGCTGCTTTCACACCTGATCAAAGAGAAAGACAGCGTCGAATTATTTCACATTCCCCAGGTGGCGTACCCCGATTATGAGCAGGTGACGTACAAAAAGATGGGTTGGGATTTAGAACCGCGTCAACCTTTTTTAAGCGCCAAAATGATTTTTATCGTGGACAGCAGGGCCATGGACTACGCGGAAACGATCTTGAGCTATATCGAACATCACAAATTGGGAATTATCGTAGGGCAGCCTACAGCCGGGACCTGCGGCAGCGCTAATTCTTTTTACTTGTTGGGCAAGTACTTGCTGCGCTGGACCGGGATCAAATTCGTTAAGCCCGGCGGTTCCCTGCTGCACGGTAAGGGGATTATTCCCGGTGTGCGGGCGGTACGCACCCTGGAAGGCGTCAAAGCGGGCCGGGACGAACTTTTTGAAAAAGCCCTCAGCCTGGCGAAGGGTGCGGCGGCCCACCCACCCTCTTAGCCGCTTCGCGGCAGGAGCCAACGATAACCGCTTATTGTGCAGGAAATCGTATCGCTCATGAAAAGTTTTGCTCAACCCCGTGCGCACGGGGAGGCGATAAGCCGCTTCGCGGTAGGAGCCGACGATAACCGCTTATTGTGTAGAAAATCGTATCGCTCATGAAAAGTTTTGATCAAACTTTT
>JAGLSW010000370.1 GCA_023135565.1 Candidatus Aminicenantota bacterium
CAAAACTTTTTATAATTTAAAAACGAGAAGCGTTATCACCACCCCTGCCGCGAAGCGGCTCATCGCCTCCCCGTGCGCACGGGGCTGCCGCGAAGCGGCTAAGAGGGTGGGTGCGCCGCCCCCCCGCGAAGCGGCTTATTGCTCCCCCACGCATGTGGGGTTGAACAAAACTTGTACTTAGTTTTAATTCGCTATCTTTTGTACGGCGCTGAGAAGGTCGGGAGCTATCAAATAGGGTTCGATTTTTTTTTGTTCCAGTTCTCCGCGCACCTGTTCTCCTTTGCCGGTAAGCACTAAAACCGGTCTGCACCCGGCATTCGCCCCGGCCAGGATGTCACATTCATTATCGCCGATAAAAAAAGAACGCTCCAGGTCGATGCCATGATCCGCGGCTGCCTGTAATATCATACCGGGAGCAGGTTTACGGCATTCGTGTTTTTTTCGGAATTTTTCGATCACTCCCTCTTCATGATAAGGACAGTAGTAAAAATCATCGATCACAACCCCCTTTTCTGAAAAAAATATTGTTAAGCTGCGATGCAGTTCCTGCACCTGCTGCTCACTGCATATGCCCCTGGCTACAGCAGATTGGTTGGTAATTACGATTACCTTAAAATTGTTATCGTTCAGCAGGCGTACTGCCGCCACCGAAAAAGGGAAAACGGTCACCTGCGTAAAATCGCAAATGTAGCCCTTATCCTCGATTAACGTACCGTCACGGTCGAGAAATACTGCTTTAGAATCAAAAGAGCTCATACGCTGCTCCTTGCCGCGAAGCGGCTTATAGGCTGGGGACGCCGTTCCCCCGGCGAAGCCGCTTATCGCTCCCCCACGCGAGTGGGGTTTACTTAAGCTCGATATATTCGCTTAATTGGGCATTCCTGCCGGAAATCCTATCAATCGCCTCGACGCTTAGTTTATAATACCCTTTGTGTTTCCGCGGCAGATCGAGAGAAATGTCGATGGACTTCCCCGGCGACTTCAAAGTCTTGCCGGTATTGTAAATAACGCTGTTCCGGTCGTCGATCAGTTTTATCTCCACCTGCACAAGGCCTGCTCCCCTATTCCCGGTTTGTTCACCCTTCTCCATCTTAAAACCGGTAATACTAAAACTCAAGCGGTAACCTTCCAGTTTGTAACCGCTTATATTTACCCCCTTTTCAGCAGTGATTTCAACCAGCGCTTTTATTTCTTCTTCCGGGAATTTGCTCCTATGGGATAATTCCGCTTCCGGGTTCGTCACCTTCACACGAATATTTTTTTCTTCTAATTTGCCGTTAAATTTAAAAATCAACTCATAATAATAATCGACTCTTCCGGCCACTGCTTTTAAACCTGCCGTTAGATCGGTTTCGCCAAAAACACCTCCCCCGGTCACACCGGCTATTTCCGCGGGAATCGAATCATAACCGGGAAATAAAGTATCCACCGGGTCCGGGGAATTTCCCGGCACCCGCAGCAGGACCAGGTTATAGCTGATATTAAGCCCCAGCATAAAATCGAGGATAGTATCGAAAGGATAACTTGCATCGATGTCCATGGCTTTATCCATGGCTTTAAAATCATTCAGCAGCGGAACATACCATTTTTTTCCGGTATTTTTGGGATTCGACAGGTATTTTTCGATCTCTTTTTTGGCCGCCCGGTAATCCTGTTTAGAAAGGATAAGGCCCTGCTGCTGGAAATTGATCAACCATTTTCCGCCTTTTTCCCCCACTAAAAGGGAAGCCACCCGGTAGAAACTTTTTAAATCCGGCAGCAGGAAGCGGGTTTTAAAATCCTGGAAAGCCAGGGAATAGTTTTTGATGAAGTATTTGATGCTTGTAGGGTTGAGGCGCAGCAAAGTTTTAGCATCGGCGAAGTTTTGTTTTGCTGTTTTCAGGTTATTCTTAAAAGCGAGACAGTCTTCTTTTATCATCTTTTGTATACCGGCGGCGATTTTTTGTTTATTGCTGCGCGGGTCGATGAGGTTTATTTTGTTCAGCGGCGACCAAATGATTAGCTTATCCTCTTCTCTTAACACTTTTTCTACAAAATAGGAGATTAAGTTCGCTGTTTTTTGATCGTAGTCGATCAGGTTAAAAACGAGGATAAAATTTCTTTTTGTCTCGACGCTTTTGATAGACCTGCTTTTTGGGAAAAATTCGCTAATTTCTCTTTCTGCTCCGTTGATGTAGAGTTTAAAATTTTCTTTTTGCAGGTCTTTTTGTTGTTCTGCTCTTGCCAACACCCGCACCGGGAGTTTCAGCAGGGTTTTTTTTTCTTCCGCGATCAGGAAACCGGACAATACTAAAAAAACTAAAACTGTTATTAAATTTTTTTTCATTGTTTCACCAGGACATTATATATCATAAATGCCGGTAGTTTGCAATTATTTACGGCACACACTTAGCCGCGGGCCTCCGGCAGCCCTGCCGGGGACCCGCCCCCATTGGTTTCATCGTTGGGGGACAGGCTAAAAAAATTGGCTAAAAAAATTTTAGGGGACAGGCTAAAAAAAGTTTCCATTACCAGGGAATATATTATTGCCGGTACACCGGAAAGAGAAGAAAAGTGGCAGTATCCCCTGCCTGCGATACGGGAATTTGTAATAAATGCCATCATTCACAGGGATTATAGGAAAGGCATTCATTCGCAATTTAAAGTTTTCCGTGACAAAATCGAGCTGTGGAACATCGGGAAACTGCCGGAAGAGTTAACTGTCGAAGACCTGTGCAAAGGGAATGAAAAATCGATTCCCAGGAATATAAAAATTGCCGATATTTTTAAAGAAGCTTTTTTAATCGAGAAGTACGGCAGTGGAATAAAACGGGCGGTAAAGGAAATCGAAGCTTACCATCTCCCGGCGCCGCAAATTACAGAAAGTGCAGGCGGGTTAAATGTAATCATAACCGGCAGTAAAGACACCATAAGAGACACCATAAAAGACACTAAAAGAGACACTTTAACCGGCGCGGAAAAAGAAAACCTCATCTTAAAAAAAATAAAAGAAAATCCTTTTATCACCGCTAATGATTTATCTAAAATCCTGGAAATCAATTTGCGCAATACCAAAAAATACCTGACCAAACTGAAAGACCAGGGCAAGCTCGATCGTTTGGGCAGCAAAAGAAACGGCAATTGGCAAGTAATAGAAATTTCAGGAAGCGGCGTTTGACAGCGGGGCAGTGTGTTTAATCTAAGAATCTTTCCCTATCTCCCGGGGCAGGAATAAAGCAGCGGTCTTTTTTGCCGAACCAGCGGTAACGGCGCCGGGCCACAAAATCATACACCGGGTGGCGCAAAAAAGGAGGCACGATTATCAATACATACAACAACTTCCAGGCCCCTCGCAAACGCCTGACTACCCGCAGCGCAGCAGTGGAACGGGTATAACACTTCCCTTTTTCGATCAGCACTAAGCTGTCCAAGCTTTTTACTAATACTTCGTGAAAGTTTGCTAAACGAACAAACTTTTTGGTCAACCTGGTAGAAGACGCTTTTCCCAAGCCCCTCTTGGGTTGTGGGCGCAGCCCACTTTTTGTTGAAAGTCCGCATCCTTCGAGTAATTCTTTTCCTTTATCCGATTGCAGGGAAGCGAATAAAAAAAAGCCTTTGGGATCTCTTTTTAATACAAAAACCACCGCTGAACTGCACAGGTTGCATACGCCGTCGAAAAGCAGCACAGCCTGGTTATCCCGGTTCATAATAAAGCCTCCTAAAAACCATTAAGTACCACATATCGAAAAAAATATCAACCCAAAAGAGCGCCGGGTATCAGCCCCAGCATAGAAGGAAAAGTTTTAAAATTACAAAATACAAATCCAAAATTACAAACAAGAAGGAATAAAAAAGAGGAGAGTGGAGGTAATAATTTTATTGTAAGAATTTCCAATGGTCATCCTTCGTTTCATTTTTTGAACCGCTGCCGTGAGAAAATAATGGAGCTTTCATGTTTGCCGTCCGGATAGAAGAGGAGACAAAATTAATTAAAACAGCCGGTAGATTTACTATTTGTATTCGTCCAGGTTGGCGACCAATATCGTTAGACATTAACGATATTGACAGTTGCTTTAGATGATTTTGTTTAAATAAAACAAAATTTTTGTGAAAATTTTTACTCGCCTGAGAGATAAGGGGAGATATTAAAATTAGGTGGTGAATCTTGGCCGTGCCACGGTAACTATTCAGTTCCGGGAAAA
>JAGLSW010000371.1 GCA_023135565.1 Candidatus Aminicenantota bacterium
TTGGGGCCGCCAAATGGCACTATTCGAGAGGGGACTGCGCTCGAATATCTCTGACCCCCCCCTGCCCGTTATCGGCTCCCCGCGCCGCGGCTTAGAGGGTGGGTGCGCTGCACCCTTGATTTTTTTTTATCGGTAGGGTAAAATCTTTGCAAATGAGGAAGACACGGCTGAGTTTAATTTTGAATGCCTTTGTTATATGGTTTTTCTTTTCATTTTTTTTGATGTCTTTTGTTTTGTCGGCATTAGACCCGCAAAAGAAGATTACCCAATACACCGTAAAAAAATGGGATATGGCAGCGGGGCTGCCGGGGAATTCCGTGTTCGCTATCTTGCAGACCGGGAACGGTTATCTCTGGGTCGGCACCCGGGATGGGCTAGCTCGTTTTGACGGTTTTGATTTCGAGTTGTATAACAAGGAAAGAATCTCCCAATTTAAAGACAATGATATCCGTGCCCTTTATGAGGATCAAAACGACGTCCTGTGGATCGGCACCGACAGCGGCGGGCTGATCCGGTATAAAGCCGGCGAATTTTTTACTTACCCGGCGGCGGGACACAAAACTCTCGATAAAATAAAAGTTATCTCGGAGGACCGCTGGGGCAATCTCTGGATCGGCAGTTCTAACGCTGGTCTTACCTGTTTGCGGCATGGTGAATTTATTACCTATATCGACAAAGAAGACTCACCCGGTAACGAGGTGAGAGCCATATTAAAAGATAAAAAAGAAGATCTCTGGGTGACAACCGAAACCGGAATTTTCAAAATAGTCGAACCCGGGGTTTTCCGGCCCTACGCACAAGAACTATCTCCCTACTACAAATCAGTTTCCCTTTATGATGGAGATACAGGCGAATTGTGGGTAGGCACGGGAGGTAAACACCTCTTCCGTTTAAAAAACGGCAAACTCACATCTTATGGAGATGAAGAAGGATTCACCTATCCCGCCATTAATTGCCTTTATAAAGACAGGAATAAAAATCTCTGGATAGGGACGGATGGGGGCGGTCTAACCCGGCTGCGGGACGGTGTTTCGAGTACTCTTAGCGGCAAAGACGGGTTGGGCAGCGACTATGTTTATTCTATTTATGAAGACAGGGAAGAAAATCTCTGGGTGGGCACTCTTCATGGCGGTTTGTTCCGGATAAGTGACAGCAAGTTCACCACTTATTATGAAAGAGAAGGATTGGTTCATAATGAGATACATTGTGTCTATGAGTCCGCCGCCGGTGACCTGTGGGTCGGCAGCAAAGAGGGACTAAATTTATTGAAAAAAGGGCCGGACGGCACATTCAGCACAGAATTGTCCATTAGCGATGAACTTTTATACTCCTCTGTGCCACTATCCGGGAAGAATTTTGTTTTTTTGCGAAATTTTTCTAAAAAAGAAGAAATCATTTCGTCCACGTTCATGGACCGCGAGCCAGCGCCCGCTTCTGTGACCTGCCTTTTCGAAGACCGGGACGGCAGCCTCTGGATCGGCACCTATGGGGGGCTTCATCTCTTCAAAGACGGTAAAATTGCCGGCATATTAACCGAAAAAGAGGGCCTGTCCGATAACAGGATAACCTGCATGCAGGGCGACAGCCGGGGGAATATTTGGGTAGGCACCGAAGCGGGGCTGAACCGGTTCAGCCGCCACAAAGGCGAATTGACTATTTTCACAACAAAAGATGGACTCACAGATAATTTCATCAAATTTGTTTTCGAGGACAGCCGGGGGAGACTGTGGGCCGGTACGAAGACAGGACTCGACACCTTTAAAGATGGGGTTTTCGCAGCATCCAACCCGGCTGCCCGGTTAGAAAAAAAACCTTTCCACTGCGCTTACGAAGATGGCTTAGGAACGATCTGGTTCGGCAGCGGCGGGGGCCTGTTCAGGCTGCGTGGAGGCGAGTTCAAACTCTATACGGTGCAGGATGGCCTGAAAGATAATTATGTATATTCCATCCTCGAAGATGAAAGGGGCTATCTCTGGCTGGCCGGTAGGAAAGAGATTTCGCGGATAGAGAAAAAGGAGCTGGCTGATTTTGCCGTGGGAAAAACCCACCGGGTTTCTCCACGCTCTTACAATGAGAAGGACGGCATGAAATCAAGTTGGTGGAACGGTCCCGGCTGCAAAACCCGGGACGGCAGGTTGTGGTTTCCTACCAGTATGGGGGTCGCCGTCACCGACCCCAATCGTGAAGAAAAGAAGGCAGCGCCAACGCCTATTATTAATAGACTCATCATAGATGGGGAACCGGTGAATACCCGGGACGGGGCAGTGGAGAAAAAACCGCTGGAAATAGCGCCCGGTAAAAGGCGGTTCGAGTTTTATTATACAGGCATGGTTTTTGTTAATCCGCGGCGTATCGGTTTTAAGATAAAATTAGCCGGTTATGACAGCGATTGGGTGGACATGGGGAGCCGGCGCAGTACTGCTTATACCGGTCTTTCGCCGGGCTTGTATACTTTTCAAGTAAAAGCCGCCGATGCCGAAGGTGTGTGGCCCCCGGACAGCGTTTCTTTTTCTTTTTATTTGCGGCCTTATTTTTCCCAGACCTTATGGTTTTATTTTTTAGTTTTCCTGTCGGTTGTGTTGACTGCTTTTTTTTCATACCGGCTGCGTATCAGGCAGTTAAGAACCAGGGAGAAAAAATTGGGCCGGTTGGTGCAGCAGCGCACTAAGGACCTGGAAGAGCGCAACCTCGATCTCGATCTCGCCCGCCGGAACATCGAGCAGTCCAAAGACCTGATCGAAGCCAAAAGTCTCCAGTTGGAATCGCAGACCGTGCAATTGAGAGAGCAGTCGGAAAAGCTCCTGGAGATGGACAAAGTAAAGTCCAGGTTTTTCGCTAATATTTCCCATGAGTTTCGCACCCCGCTGACATTGATTATGGGGCCTTTGCAGCAGATGCTTTCGAGCAGTGACGAAAAACAGCAGAAGAAATTAAATTTAATGCTGCGCAATGCGCAGCGTTTGTTAGGATTGATCGACCAGTTGTTAGCGCTCTCCAAATTTGAGAGTGGCAAAGTGCAGCTTCACGCCGTGCGTCAAAATATAATTCCTTTATTAAAGGGGGCAGTGGCGAATTTTGAGCCTTTAGCCGACCAGAATGAATTGGAATTGGAGTTTCGTGCCGGGGAGGAGGATATCGAGCTTTACGTAGATGCCGGGAAGATAGAGGACGTGATTTATAATCTTTTGATAAATGCCGTCAAGTTCACCCCCGCCGGAGGCAAGATTACTGTTACGGCAGAGCGGATTGAAGCTTCTGAAGAGGATGGCCGCGCACCTGGATTATCGTGCAAAGAGAAGGAAAATAATAAAAAGTTTTGTGGGGGTGCAGGGGGTGGTTTTTCAAAAGAACCCCCTGCCCGCCGGAGGCAAGCCGGTTCTTTACGTATATCGGTACGTGACACCGGCCCCGGGATACCTAAGGAGCAATTATCTTTTATCTTCGACCGATTTTATCAAGCCGAGGAAATTAATGAACAGCGGCAGGCTGGAGCCGGGATCGGTCTTGCGTTAGTCAAGGAGTTGGTGCAGTTACATCATGGCAAGATCGACGTTTACAGTTGGGAAGGCAGGGGCACTGAGTTTGTTATATCGCTGCCTTTAGGAGAGGCGCACTTAGCAGCCGATGAAATCGTCGAACCGGGTGAGGCGCAATCTCTTGCCTCCGGCGGCCAGGGGCGCTTTTTAAAAAAACTGCCCCTGGACCCCGCAAAAACTTTTGTTGATTTTACAGGCGAAGATCCCGACCGGGAGACAAAAGAAATCCCCGCTAAACCATTTCCCTCTGTGTCCTCTGTGCTCTCTGTGGCTAAAAAAGACATCATACTTATAGTAGAAGACAGCGCCGACATGCGGGAGTATATTCGCGGAGCCATCGAGGGATTTTATGATGTTTTGGAAGCAGCGGACGGCCGGGAAGGGCTGCAAAAAGCCCGGGAGACGATTCCCGATCTCATTATTAGCGATATTATGATGCCCGAAGTAGACGGTTACGAACTATGCCGCACCTTAAAGAACGACGTCAAAACCAGCCACATTCCCATTATTTTGTTGACTGCCAAAGCCTCGGAGGAGAGTGTGATCACAGGTTTAGAAACCGGAGCCGACGATTATGTGACCAAACCTTTCAGCGCAAAGATATTGACCGCCCGGATCAAGAATCTTATAGACCTGCGCCGCCGGTTACATATGAACATAGGCCGGGAGATGACCTTACAGCCCGCGGAAATCGAAGTATCGGCTTTAGACAAAGAATTTCTAAAAGAACTCCGGCAAGTGATCGACAAAAATTTAGCCGACACGGAGTTTAATGTAGAGCAGTTGGCAAAGGAGCTGTACATGGACCGTTCTACTGTTTACCGCAAGGTCTATGCCTTAACCGGCGAAACCCCCACCGATTTTATTCGCACCTGCCGGCTCAAACGCGCCGCCGAGCTGCTGCAAGATAATTCCGGCACTGTGTTGGAAATCGCTTTTGAGGTAGGGTTTTCCAGCGCCAATTATTTCACTAAATGTTTTAAAGCGAAGTTTGGCCGCCTGCCCTCGGAGTTTTAGGAACAAAAAATCGGCCTACCATGAAATTAGCCACTGAGGGCACAGAGGGGAGAGCGCTTCTAGCTTTTAAATAATTAAAAGTTTTGATCAA
>JAGLSW010000372.1 GCA_023135565.1 Candidatus Aminicenantota bacterium
CCCCGGCAGGGCCGCCGGAGGTAAATTGTTTTTAAAAACCGGATAGTTACGCCCCCCTTGTAAAACTAACGAAGATGTGATATATAACCACTATGGCAACACTTGTATTATTAAATAACTTTATGCACGATTTCAGCGCAGCGGGCTGGATTTTCTGCACCGTACTGCTCTGGTCTATGTTAAAAAACACGATCCCTGCCGGCGACTGCGAAAAAATAATTACCGGGATGCTAAAAACTATCCTGCTGTTGATGCGCCTCAGCGCAGGCGGTATCGTGGTTTTCGGGATAGTGCGCGCCCTGGCTTACAAAGAATACGAATGGAGCGCCGCCGCGGGCGAGAGCCAGGTAATTTTACTGATAGTCAAACATATTATCCTGACTTTTGTGTTCGTGGTGGGACTGGTTTTCTACCGGAAAGCAAGAAAAATAATTAAGGGACAAAATAATGAACAACCATAAAAAAAATAAAGTAATGCTGATTACTCCGCCTTACCACTGCGGCGTGGTGGAATCCGCCGGACGCTGGCCCAACTTAGGATTTATGTACATTGCCGGGGAATTAGAGAAAGCCGGTTTCCAGCCGGTCATCTACGACGCTATGTCTAAATTCCACGACTATGAACAGATCAGGGCAGAAATTCGTTCCACTGCTCCCGATTTTATCGGCGTTACGGCAATCACCGCCACCATAAACGATGCCGTTGAAGTTCTAAAAGTCGCCAGGGAAGAAATTCCCGGAGTGACCACTCTTTTAGGCGGCGTACACCCTACTTTCTGCTGGGAAGAAATCCTGGAACAGCACGGAGACGTTATTGACTACTGCGTTTTGGGCGAAGGCGAAATCACGATGCCGCAGCTTTTAGAAGCGCACCGCAGCGGAGACGACCCGGCCCGGGTGCCGGGTATCGCTTTAAAAACCGGCGGCAAAGCCGTGCGTACGGAGCCCAGGGAATTCGCCGCCGATTTAGACGTTTTCTCCCCGGCCTGGCATTTAGTGAATTGGTCGGACTACCCGCTTTATTTCATGGACGATTCTACTGTAGCCATCGTAAGTTCATCCCGGGGCTGCGTCCACGAATGCGCTTTCTGTTCGCAGCACAAATTCTGGCAGGGTTCTTATCGCCAGCGCGACCCCCACAAATTCGTGGCCGAGATAGAACACCTGACCAAAACCTACGGCGTAAACGTTTTTTTTATTGCCGACGAGTACCCCACCTATTCCCGGGAACGTTGGGAAAAGATACTTGACCTGCTGATCGAGAAACAGTTAGGGGTACACATCCTGCTGGAAACAGTAGTGCAGGACATCCTGCGCGATCACGATATCCTGCACCGTTACCGCGAAGCCGGGGTGCTGTTTATCTATGTGGGAGTGGAAGCCACCAGCGACAGCAGGCTGCAAGAGTTTAAGAAAGATATTAAATTCAAAGATTCGCAAAAAGCCCTCAAACTTATCAGGGATGCGGGCATGATCGTAGAGAGTTCATTGATCTTAGGCACCCCGGACGAGACCCCGGCTTCGATCAAAGAGACCCTGTCTTTAGCGCGGGAATACAATGCCGATTTTATGCACTTTTTGCTGCTGGCGCCCTGGCCTTATGCCGATATGTACGAAGGTCTCAAACCCTATATCGAAGTAACCGATTATTCTAAATACAATTTAGTGGAGCCGGTGATCAAACCCAAAAACATGACCCGCGATCAACTGATGAAAGAAGTGCTCAATTGTTACAAAACCTATTATATGAGGAAATTGCCGGAATGGGCGGCAATGAAAGGAAACGATTTGAAAAAATCCGTTTTGATCAGGGGAATGAAAGCCATCGTTGAGAATTCTTTTTTGAAAGATCATATGAAAGGTTTAGGCGGTATGCCCGACCACGTAATCAAGCTGCTCGACACCCTAAAGGTGTAATTTACTTTGCCTCCGGCGGGGTGCGG
>JAGLSW010000373.1 GCA_023135565.1 Candidatus Aminicenantota bacterium
CTTTTGAAAAAGTTTGATCAAAACTTTTGTTGAGCGATAAGCTTTTTTGCCCTGAGAAGAGCCTTTCGTCGGCTGCTCGCGCAGTGGGGCTGTTTTGGACTTGACTTTATGATAAAAGCACATTATTATAGCCAATAAAAGATGAGACAAATATGAGAAACGGAAAAAGAATCGCAAGATTATGGCGCGACCTAAGCGAAGCGGTCAAAGGTACAGACCAGGACTTCACCACAGGCGGTATCGGCCGGGCAATTTTTCTACTCTCTGTTCCTATGGTATTAGAGATGGTGATGGAGTCGGTTTTTGCAGTGGTAGATATATTTTTCGTTTCCAAATTAGGCGCAGAAGCAGTAGCCACAGTGGGGCTGACCGAGTCTCTGCTGACCATAATCTATGCCGTTTGCGTAGGATTAAGTATGGGCACCACCGCTTTAGTGGCCCGCCGCATCGGCGAAAAAAAACCTGAACAAGCTGCTGTAACTACTGTGCAGGCTATCTTTATCGGCACAATCATATCCCTGCCTATCGCTTTCATCGGGGTTTTTTATGCCCGCGACCTGTTGGAACTGATGGGAGCCGAAACAGCCATTTTAGAATCGGGAGCCGCTTATCCCACCATTATGATCGGCGGCAATATTGTGATTATGCTGTTGTTCATTATTAATGCCGTTTTTCGCGGCGCCGGGGACGCTTCCGTTTCCATGCGCATTTTATGGATTGCCAATCTTATCAATATTATATTGGACCCCTGCCTGATCTTCGGTTGGGGACCTTTCCCCGAATTGGGTATTGCCGGGGCAGCGGTGGCAACCAATATCGGTAGGGGCACCGGCGTCCTCTATCAACTTTATCTACTGGGCAACGGCAAAAACCGCATCAAAATAGTTAAAAAACATTTGCGCCTCCATGGTGAGATCATCAAACGGTTAATCCGGGTGTCTATCGGCGGAATCGGCCAGTTTTTAATCTCTACTTCCAGTTGGATCGGGTTAGTTCGAATCATAGCGGTTTTCGGCAGCAGCGCCCTGGCAGGATATACCATTGCCATACGTATTATTATGTTCTCCATTTTGCCCTCCTGGGGAATGAGCAACGCGGCGGCAACCCTGGTGGGCCAGAACTTAGGAGCGGAAAAGCCGGAACGGGCGGAACGCTCGGTTTGGATAGCCGCTTTTATCAACATGATTTTTTTAGCTCTTATCGCGGTGATTTTTATCTCCTTCTCCGAACAGTTGGTGCGCATTTTTACCCTTGAACCGGCTGTAGTAAAGAGCGGCGCCTTATGTTTGCGTTATATCAGTTACGGTTATATTTTTTATGCCTTGGGTATGGTCATGATACAGGCGTTTAATGGGGCGGGTGATACCTTTACACCTACGGTTATTAATTTTTTCTGTTTCTGGTTATTTGAAATCCCGCTGGCCTATACGTTGGCGCTTCATTTTAATCTTGCTGAGAAAGGTGTGTGCCTGGCTATCGTGGCAGCGGAATCCCTGGTAGGAATAGCGGGGGTTTTTCTTTTTCGCCGGGGCCGTTGGAAAAACAGGAAAGTATAGATTGGATGCGGCTCCCGCCGCCGTTTTGGCGTGGGCTAAGTGGCATTTTTGTTTCCACCGTGTTATTCCAACTTAAAAAATTTGAATTTTAAATTCATGTGGACATGTGGATATTATGACAAAAAAAAACACATATTTGTCAAGCCATATTGGCAGTTTATGTCATTTTTGTCATTTTTTATTTCCTTAAGGCAACAGTATTGCAGGGCCGCCGGAGGCAAAATTGGTGGAGAGGCACGGGCAGTTATTCTTCAAACACCGTTTCCAGGTTGATAACCAGGGTATTTTCGTTCAGTATTAATTCGATTTCATCCTCTTTGGTATACACATCTGCCCTGCCGTAGCGGCCATTTTCATCGAGTTTGTATACCAGCAGCGCATGTTCTCCCGGCTGTACCACCCAATATTCGGGCACCCCATGTTTCTCATAGAGCAGCAATTTATTTTTCATATCTTTTTTTACCGTAGAAGGTGAAACGATCTCGACGATAAAATCCGGCGCTCCCACGCAGCCTTTCTCATCCAATTTTTCCCGGTCGCATATTACGGAAATATCCGGCTGCACAACAGTCAGGGTTTCTTTGTCTTCCTGCTCCCCTTCCGGCAGCCTGACGTCGAAAGGAGCGGCATAAATCTTGCATTTTTTACCTTCCAGGAAATTTTTAATTTCAACAAACAGGTTACCGAAGATTTCCTGGTGATACCTGGAAGGGGCCGGGGTCATATCGAAAGGTACACCTTCGATAAGTTCCCAGCGTTCTTCGTCGGGCCAGGTTAGATAATCCGCATATGTAAAAAGCTCATCGTTTTTTTTAATTGGCAGAGACATAAGACCTCCTGCGAAACAAAATGATTTTACCTTATTTCTCCCCTAATATCAAGCAGTATCCGTGTAAAATGAATAGGTAAATAGGGGACAGGCAGCCTATTCCTTCCGTAACCCTTTCAGGTTGTCCGGGGGGGAATCGGCGGAACCGGGGACAGGTAACTTATTCTTTGGCCGCTTAAAAAAAATTAAAAGGCAGTTGACAAAAGTTGACAAAACCGGGACCAAAAAAAGCTACATATCGAGGCTTGAGAACGGAAAAATCGATGCCCAGCTTTCGACTCTTTTCAAAATCTTTGAAGAAGGATTGGGAAGAAAGTTAAATCTTACAATTTCTTGAAATTAAAACTGTAAGCGTAACCGATGGGGTACAATCGGCTACAAAAACAACCAACACGGCACCTTTACGGGTACAATTAGCGAAAAATAACAAGAAAAAGCGCCCCAAAGGGTATAATTTTCGTGAAAAAACTTGACATTGTACCCTTATGGGTATATAATTCATTACCGGTTAAAGGAAATCGTAACCGCACGGGTACAAAATGAATATCGGCACAAAGATCAAAGAACTTAGAAAATCAGCAAAACTAACCCAGGTGGAACTGGCGGCCAGGGCAGGCGTTGGACTGCGCTTCATCAGGGAATTGGAAAGAGGAAAACCTACCCTGAGACTCGACAAAATCAACCAGGTATTGGAATTTTTCGGCTGCCGGTTAGAGGTAGTCAGCAGCGCCGCGGCACGGGGAACCGATTAAGAGGTATCTAAATATGCAAGAATATAAATACCGGAAAGCGCAAGTTTTATTTAAAGATATGTGGGCAGGTCTGCTGGAAGAATACGAAAAAGGCTTCAGATTTACCTATAACGAAGATTTTAAAAAAAAGGGCATCCCTATCTCCGTCTCCCTGCCCTTGATAGACAGCCCCTTTGAAAACAACGAACTGTTTTCATTTTTTGTCGGCCTGCTGCCCGAAGGATGGTACTTAGATATCGTCTCCGCTTCCTTGAAAATCGACAAAAACGACCGCTTCGGCCTGCTGCTCTCCACCTGCAAAGATACTACCGGGGCGGTTTCCATCGAGGAGATCGAATAAATGTCCCTCTGCTTCTCCTGTGGAAAAAAAATCACTGCGCAGGGCGACATCCACCCGGCCTGTCTACGCAAACTTTTCGGGGTAGATTATTTGCCCGCGATAGATTTGTCGCTGCAAGAAATCTCCATAAAAGCTCAAAAAATGGTAGGAAAACTTTCGATTTCCGGTGTGCAGCCCAAACTGTCGCTAATATTCGCTAAAAAAAACAAAAAGCTCGAAGTCACGGCAGAGGGTGGGAATTATATCCTGAAACCCCAGGTGCAAACTTTCAGGAACCTGCCCCAAAATGAGAATCTCTGTATGACTATCGCGGCACGCCTAAACATAGATGTACCGCCTCATGCTTTAGTAAAATTGAAAGATGATAGCCCCGCCTACATAGTCAAAAGGTTCGACCGCGTAAAGAACAAGAAGATTCACCAGGAAGATTTTTTCCAGGCGCTTGGAAAAAAGGGCAAATATTCCGGCTCTTTAGAGCAGGTAGGAAAAAAGTTGCGGGAAATTTCCCGGTTCCCCGGTCTCGATGCGCAGTTTTTTTTTGAAAGGGTTCTGCTGTTTTTTATTATCGGCAATGGCGACGCCCACATGAAAAATTTCTCGGTTATTTACGAAGATACCGGGGGTATCAGGCTTTCTCCCGCTTATGATATTGTCTCATCGAAACTGGTAATCCCCGGTGAGGAAGATTTTGCCCTACCCATGAACGAGAAGAAAAATAACCTTAGCAGGGGAGATTTTAAGAAATTTTCCGATTATTTAGATATTCCGTCCAAAGCATATGATAATATACTCGCTCGTTTTTCGGCGGGGAAAAGTATCATCGAGAATCTTTGTTTAGGCTCGGCGTTAGAAAAAGAAGAAAAGGAGATTTTTTTAGCCATTGTAAACGAACGATATGGGCGGCTGCTCCCCCTACGCACGGGGAGCTTATAAGGGATTTCCCTTCGATATTCGATATTCTTTCCTCGATCTTTCGTTCTTGCAATTGCTGGAAAAGAATTATATAATTACTCAGCAAGCGCCCGTAGCTCAACGGATAGAGCGGTAGACTTCGAATCTGCGCGGTGGGGGTTCGAATCCCTCCGGGCGTGTATTAACCCCCCCAAAAAAAAGAATTACTTAAAAAAATTTTAACACCTTGACAAAAGGCTCTAAATTCATTACTATATAGTCTAATAAAGTAGCATCTTTTTTTTCAAAACCGGGTTTGAAAAAAACCACCGGTGGTGGGTACTTGAATAAAAAAAATAAGTTGTTCACTGCCGCCATGTAATGGCAAAAAAATCATTTCAATTAGACGGTAATCAATGAGTTTAAAAGGGTCGTTAGAATCAGTTAACCTGGCAGATGTAATGCAATTGGTCTCGAATTCAAGGCAGAGCGGTAGGTTTGTCCTGACCAGGGGTTCGGGAGATTCCGGTTATATAATCATCAAAGATGGAGAATTAGTCCATGCCCAGGTCGGTAATTTTATGGGCGAAGACGCACTCTTTACCTTAATCGCCTGGGGCAAAGGAGAATTTGTCTTCGAAGAAGGACCGTTCGCCGAGCAAACCACCATTACCCGGTCCATTACTTCACTGCTGATGGAATCTGCCAGGAGAATAGATGAGTGGAAACTGCTGCGAAAAAAAATCGGCTCTATCGACGCAAAACCGGCTTTTAACGATATCGATAAAGCCGAGAGGCGAAAAATATCCCTTTCGACTCTCGAATGGCTGGTGATTGCAAAGATCGACGGCAGAGCGACTATAGATGAGATATCCAAAGCTTCGGGCATCAATATATACGATACAGCCCGGATAATTTTCGGCATGATCACTTCAGGTCTTTTAAGGCTGACGTAAAGGATGGAACGGCAAATATCCTCCCGGTAATGAAAAATAGTGTTCTAATTTTAGATTTCGGTTCCCAATACACCCAGTTGATCGCCAGGAGGGTGAGAGAATTAAACGTTTATTCCCAAATCGAACCTTTCCATATCGGTGTGGATAAAATTAAAACCCTCTCTCCCGGTGCGATTATATTATCAGGCGGGCCTTCCAGCGTCTACGGCGCAAAGGCGCCGCGCATCGGCAGCGATATATTAAAAGCGGGAATTCCCCTTTTGGGTATTTGCTACGGCCTGCAGTTGCTCGCTTTCCTGTCCGGTATGAAAGTGGAACCGGCGGGCGATAGGGAGTACGGCCCGGCTAACCTGCAAATCATCGAACAAAGCCCCCTGCTGAAAGATGTGAAAACAAATTCCAAAGTGTGGATGAGCCACGGCGATAAAATCACCGGGTTTTCCTCGGATTTCGTGGTCACCGGCAAAACCGAAAACACCGAACTGGCCGTTTTAGAATCCCGGCAGCGCAAAATTTTCGGCGTGCAGTTCCACCCTGAAGTGTTCCACACGGAAGAAGGTAAAAAAATAATCGCCAACTTCTTGTTCGATATCGCCGCCCTTAAGCCTGACTGGAACATGGGAAATTTTATCGAATCTACCTCCGCGAAAATAAAAGCGGAAGTAGGAAATCGAAAAATTATCCTCGGTCTCAGCGGCGGCGTCGATTCCACGGTGCTGGCGCTGCTTTTACGAAAAGCGGTGGGGGAACAGGTGATCCCGGTATTTATCGACAACGGGCTGCTGCGCCGGGATGAATTTAAAGACCTGATGCAGCGCTTCGAGAGCCGGTTGGATTTGAACGTGGTGGGCATAGATGCCGCGGACATATTCCTAAAAAATCTCGAAAACATCCGCTCCCCGGAAAAAAAGAGAAAAATAATCGGCAGAACCTTTATAGATGTCTTTAGTTCCGCGGCGGAAAAAATAGGGGGAGTCGATTTTTTTGCCCAGGGCACCCTCTACCCCGACGTCATCGAATCGGTGTCGGTAAAAGGCCCCTCCGCCACCATCAAAAGCCACCACAACGTGGGCGGCCTGCCGGAAAAAATGAACTGGAAACTGGTCGAACCTTTCAAAGAGTTGTTCAAAGACGAAGTCAGGGAGATCGGGCGCCGCATCGGCTTAGATGAGGAATTTATTATGCGTCATCCTTTTCCCGGACCCGGGCTGGCAGTCAGGATATTAGGCAGCATCAACAGGGAGAAGATCGCCAAATTACAACATGCGGACGCTATTTTAATCGAAGAGTTACATAATTTTAACATTTATAATGATATATGGCAGGCATTCATGGTGCTTTTGCCCGTCAAGAGCGTCGGCGTCATGGGCGACATGCGTACTTACGAAAACGCCGCCGTTATCCGCTTAGTCGAGAGCGTGGACGGCATGACCGCCGACTGCTACCCGGCCGGGGCGGAATTTTTGCAAAAAACAGCCAGCCGCATCGTCAACGAAGTCAAAGGAATCAACCGCGTGGTTTACGATTTGACCTCGAAACCGCCGGGCACTATCGAGTGGGAATAAATGGGCAAGAGTTTTATTCACCTCCATCTCCACTCCGAGTACAGCCTGCTGGATTCGCCCCTCAAAATCGACCCCCTGATCAAAAAAGCGCAGGCATTAAACATGCCCGCAATAGCTCTCACCGACCACGGCAATATTTTAGGCGCCGTTACTTTTTACAAAGCGGCCAGGAAAAACAACATCAAACCAATCATCGGGACGGAACTTTACCTGACGCCCGGTTCCCGTTTCGACAAACCCGATAAAAAAAAGAACGAAATCAACTATCACCATCTCGTGGCGCTGGTAAAAAACGAAACCGGCTACCGCAACCTATCGGAACTGATCTCCATCTCCTTTACCGAAGGTTTTTACCGCAAACCGCGTATAGATAAAGAAGTCCTAAAAAAGTTCAAAGAGGGCCTCGTAGTGCTATCCGCCTGCATCCAGGGTGAAATTCCCAGTTTGTTCCTGAGAGGCCGGGACGAAGAAGCCTATGCAGCGGCCAAATGGTACCGCGAACTATTCAAGGATGATTTTTATCTCGAAATCCAGAAGCACCCCATACAAAGTCAATTAGATGTACTGCCTAAATTAGTGCAGTTGTCGAAGGATTTATCTATCCCTTTAGTGGCTTCCAACGACGTGCACTACCTGAACAAAGAGGACGCCGACGCCAGGGAAATATTAATCTGCCTGCAAACCAACGAAGTGCTTTCCAATCCCGACCGGGCCATGAAAAAAGAGACCGACCAGATGTACTTCAAATCTACAGAGGAGATGCAGGCCGTTTTCCCCGAATTACCGGAAAGCCTGGACATCACCTGGGACATCGCCAAAAAGTGCAAATTCGATTTCAAGTTGGGCACCATGTATTTGCCCCAATTCAAAGTGCCCGAAGATTACATTATCGACGGTTATTTCGAGAAAATATGCCGGGACGGTTTCAATAAGATAAAGGACTCCCTGCAGGGCAAAAAACACAACCTGCAAGTATACGAAGAGCGCCTCACCTATGAAATCGAAAAAATCCGCGAAATGGGCTTTCCCGGTTATTTTTTGATCACCTGGGATATTATCAAATTTGCCAGGGACAACGATATCCCGGTGGGTCCGGGCCGCGGTTCTGTGGTAGGCAGTTTAGTGGCCTACGTCATGGAAATCACCGGCGTCGATCCTTTGGACTATGATCTCATTTTCGAGCGTTTCCTCAACCCGGAAAGAATCTCCATGCCCGACATCGACATCGATTTCGACGGCGAAAGAAGGGACGAAGTCATCGGATATATCAGGAAAAAGTACGGCAAGGAAAGCGTGGCCCAGATCGTCACTTTCGGTAAGATGAAAGCCAAGCTGGCCATCCGGGACATCGGCCGGGTGCTGGAAATCCCCCTTAACGACGTCAACAAACTGGCAAAAATGATCCCCGAAGGCCCCAAAGTGGAACTGCGCAAAGAGATCGACAGCAGCAAGGATTTGCAGAAAGAGATTCGCCGGGTGCCCGAATCGGAAAAGCTGATCGATTTTGCCTTAAAGCTCGAAAATACCATCCGCCATACTTCCATGCATGCTGCCGGCGTAGTGATTGCTCCCGGCCGGCTGACCGAATTTTTGCCTTTATACAAGACCAAAGACGACATCGTCACCCAGTTCGAGAAGGACGAAGTGGAAGAAGTCGGCCTGCTGAAAATGGACATTTTAGGTTTAAAAACCCTGACCATTATCAAGAATATTTTGCGCGAATTAAAAGAGATCGAAGGCAAAGATATCCAATTAGACAAAATTCCTTTAGACGACGAAAAAACCTATAAAATATTCCAGGACGGCGACACGGACGGCATTTTCCAATTTGAAAGTTCCGGCATGCGCGATTATTTGAAACGTTCCAAACCAGCCAAAATAGAAGATTTGATCGTATTGAATGCCCTTTACCGGCCCGGGCCTTTGGGATCGGGCATGGCCGAATCCTACGTCAAAAGAAAATTAGGCAAAGAAAAAGTCACCTACCTTTTCCCCGAACTTGAAGAAATCCTCAAAGACACTTACGGTATTATCGTTTTCCAGGAGCAGGTCATGAGGATTTCCCAGGTGATTGCCGGGTTCAGCATGAGCAAAGCCGACGAAATGAGAAAGATAATGGGCAAGAAATTGACCCATAAACTGCCCGCCGTACAGGCTGAATTTTCAGAAGGAGCGGGCAAGAAAAAATTCCACAAAAAGAAAGCAGAAAAACTTTTTTCGCAGATGAGTACTTTTGCCGAGTACGGTTTTAACAAATCCCACTCCACCGCCTACGCCCTTTTGGCTTACCAGACCGCCTATTTAAAAGCCCATTTCCCGGTATATTTTATGTCCGGTCATTTGAGCAACGAAGCCTCCAAAACCTCCACCTCTTCCAAAGTCATTCAATACATCGGCGAATGTAAAAAAATGGGCATCGAGATAAAATCTCCCGCCATCAACAAGAGTTTCCATAATTTCCGGGTAGAAACCCCCACCTCCATCCGCTTCGGGTTAAAAGGTCTGAAGAATGTCGGCGAAGCAGCCATACAAGGCATCGTTGCCGAACGGGAAAAAGGCGGCCCTTTTGAAAGTTATACCGACTTTATCGAAAGGGTGGCATTAGCCAAAACCAACAAAACCGTTTTAGAG
Organism: Candidatus Aminicenantota bacterium; assembly: GCA_023135565.1. Classification (GTDB taxonomy): domain Bacteria; phylum Acidobacteriota; class Aminicenantia; order UBA2199; family UBA2199; genus JAGLQA01. The sequence goes on from JAGLSW010000373.1 coordinate 9,521, forward strand.
AGTTTGATAAAAGCCGGGGCTTTGGATTGTTTCGGTATCAAAAGGCGAGCGCTTTTCGATAGTATAGAAGAGATCATCAAGCAAGCAGCCATATTGGAAAAGCGAAAAGACGATAAGCAGTTATCTCTTTTTTCCCCGGAGGAAGCCGGCGCTAAGGTAGTGATTTCCAATGGTCATCTGAAGAAAGACGAGTGGACTGAGCAGGAGATCATCAAAGGCGAAAAAGAGATCACCGGCATATATATCAGCCATAACCCCTTAGAAAAATACCGCAGCGAAATCAGGAAAGTATCGAACACCGATATTGCCCAGATAGAGGCAGGGGAATTCAACAAAGAGGTGGTCAAGTTAGGCGGCGTAATCACCGAAGTAAAGCAGATAAAATCGAAGAAAGGCACATTTTACGGTTCTTTATTTTTTGAAGATTTAAGCGGCAGGATCAAGATACTGGCCTTTAAGGACAAGTGGGAAAAGTTAAAAGACACGGTCAAGCTCGATTTTCCTTATTTTATAGAAGGCCGGCTGCCTGTGGGTGACGAGCAGAACGACAGTATTTTTCTCGAGAACATCACCGAGTTAGAGGCTGCTTTAAAGAAGAAAGCCCGCAAGATTGTCATCCAGGTGAAGTATGAGTGGTTGAGCGCTGAATTTAACCGCAAGTTAAAAGCCAGGATAGACGCCAACAGGGATTCGGTGCCTTATTTGATTATAATAAATCGTCCCGACGGCCAGCGGGCCGGAGTAATGTCTGAGGCCGGGGAAGGTTTAAAAGCCACGGTAGCCATGAAGAACGACTTCGAGGAATTGACCGGCGAGAACACGGTAGAGATACTTTTTTAGCCCCACTGCGATGGGGGGGGGCGGCGTCCCCAGCCATTAAGCTGCTTCGCAGCAGTGTGGTGATAATGCTTTTCGTTCAACAAAAGTTTTGCTCAAACTTTTTCAACCCCGCGCCGCGGGGAGCCGGTGAGGGGCTTTCGAGTAACAGGAAAGCGTTACTCTTCCCTTCGAGATTTGATATTCGCTGTTCGATATTCTTTTTGGTTTGGCCCGCGAAACATCGGCAGGGCCAGCGGAGGTAAGAAGAATGAAGAAGCGGTGTGTATTCTCCTCATAAAAAAGTAAACAAAAAGAAGTGAACCGTATTTTAGTTGTTGAAGAGCCGCTAATGAACGGTGTTTCCATTTTTTTTTAACTATTTTTTAACTTTTTTATAACTTTTATTTAACTTTTTTACAACTTCTTTTTAACTCTTTTCCCAAACCCTTTGTTTTCTGATTTCTTTCGACAGCGCTACCGGAGGTAAGAAGAATGAGGAGGCGATGTGTATTCGCCTCATAAAAAAGTTGACAAAATCCACAATTTATTTTATATTCAATACATGCGGAGTAAAAAATGTTAAGCAAGTACGAAATAGAAATACCTGATCAAGTTGTTCATGCCCTTGGATTAATGGAAAGGGATGTGGGTGATGTCTTAAAAAAAGAACTGGCAGTTCATTATTTCCAGGGAAATCGGTTATATTCTCTACCTGATACAAATAGGTGAACATCATCAGAAGATAAAGCCTTTAAAAGGATTGCCAGGCGGTGTTATGGAGATCAAAAGCGATTATGACAAAGATACATTTAGAGCAATATATGCCGCTAAGATCGATGATGATATTTATGTGCTCCATACATTTAAGAAGAAATCGAAGAGAGGCATCAAAACTCCAAAGGAGGATATTGAAATTATCAGGCAGCGTTTAAAGAGAGCGCAAGAAATAGCAAAATTTAAAGAGGATAAATAAAATGGAAGATTATATCGTAAGTTCAGGAAATATTTTTGAAGATATGGGCTTTGCGGACGCGGAAGAGAGATTAGCAAAGGCAAAACTTGCAGTTATTATAAATAAAATCATAGAAGAAAGAAAACTTAGCCCAAAAGAGTCTGCCAAAATTTTCGGTATTAAGCAGGCGCAAGTATCTGATCTAAAGAATGGGCGATTAACGGAATTTTCTATCGAGCTATTATTTTATTTCTTAGAAGCATTGGATCAGCATATTGAAATCACCATTACCCATAAATCAAAAGCGAAGCAAGGTCATGGCATCCAGGTTGCCTATGTATAAAGGCACGTAACACCCAGGTCAGGCAGGTTTCCCCCCGGATTTGCAGGGTGTAGAGTTCCTCGGGGGCCTCGGCATACCGCCCCTAATCGGCTTCCTGCTCCACAGGGTCTTTTTTGATTTCTACTTTTTTCGACACAGTGATGTTTATCGAATCACCCCAGTTCTTTACCGCCAATAACACATGCAACTGCTCTTTCGTCTTTATTTCGACGCCATCCACGGCAGTAATAATGTCATCCTTCTTGATACCGCTCTTCTCGGCAATGCTCTCTTTACGCACATAGGTCACCAGGAGATTGTCGTCCTGCAACTTCGTCCTGATACCCAGGACCGGGAAATGTTCATGCTCATCCTTAGGGATAGAAAATACATAATCCCCAAGCCCGCGCGAAAAAATCGCCGCCGGTTTTAAAGATTTTCCCAACATTTTCATCATGGGATTCGCGTCTTCGTCTTCGCCGTCCTCTTTCTCCTCGGGCAAAGTAACCGGCACAATAGTGGTCAGCTTCACTTTCCTATCGGCTTTTTTATAGCGAAAAGGGATGCCCAACTTATATGCCACATGGTTGCTGCCGGCAATAATGATGCCTTTATAACCTTTATACCGCGGCTGGGACAGGACTTTCCTCATGGACTCGGCCATGATCACATCCCAGCATTTTTGGGCATTGTAAACATTGGTAAACCACATGGGCACCTGCACCGCAAAAATACCGAATACGGATTTTATGAAATATTCATGTTCAGGATTATCTATGCCGATAGTGGGGAAAAGCTTTTTCTCTTCTTTAGATAGGGCCGCGAATCCTTTCCTGGATACTTTGCGCAGCAGGGTGCGGGCTATGTTCAGGCCGGTTGCTTTCAACTTGTGCTTCTCGATGACCTCCATAATGAGACGGGTATAACCATAATTATAGGCTGTTTTTTTATACCAGCCGACTTTTTTCAGCAGCTCTTCTTCAGTTAGTTTGCCCTGCACAAAAGCGTCCAGAGCTTCGTTATCGTCCCTGAGAAAAAATTCAAACCCGACCACGATTTTGGGATGCTCTTTATACAGGGCTTCGATAAAATCCCGCTGGAAAGTATGACACTCATAACTGGTATGAGACTCCCCGAAAATAAACACATCGGTTTTTTTGTTCTCTTTAATGATGTCCGCCATGGTGACTGCTTTGTTCGCGGCGGCGGCCACCACCTGGTCTTTCTCGATTTTGGCGATACTAAACTTGTGTTTGGATGGGCCTAAGGGCAGCATGTCGAGGTTCGTTTCACCTACGAGAGAAACAAAACCCATTAGCCCCATTATTAATAATAAGATAGAAAAGTTTTTCATTTTTTTCATTTTTGCCTCCAGGCGACTATTATATAAGAATACGGCAAAAAAATCCACTGTAATAATTATTTTGCCTCCGGCGGCAAGGTGGCGCTTTTGATTCTCAATCCCACCCGCGTGGGGGGGCGTTTAGCTGCTTCGCAGCGGGTGAGCGCTTTTGATTCTCAATAAATAAAAGTTTTGATCAAACTTTTTCAAAAG
>JAGLSW010000374.1 GCA_023135565.1 Candidatus Aminicenantota bacterium
CCCGGCAGGGACTACCCTCCCCACGTGGTGGGGTCGCCGAAGGCAATAATTTGGAAAAAATATATATAATAGATTATGTAGGTCAAAGCGATGACCTGGGGAAACCGGTAGGTCACCCGGTCAAAGCTGTAAAAGAGGCCGTGGAACTGCTTGCAGGGGCAGTAAACGTAGGACTAATAATGCCCCGGAACTATGAAGCGGAATTCAACGACGAAAAAAACAGTATCAAGTTTTTTTTGAAGTATCACAGCAAGATTAACATAAGCAATTTTTTTAACCGGGCCGCCTCTTTTTGGGGCAAAATAAGCAACCTGATGCGGGTTTTTCGGAATGTTGAAGAGGGAATATTATGGTTTATCAACCCCGATTTTCTTCTATATGTATTTATGTGTTTTTTTCCTTTTTTGGTAAAGAAAAAGAGAAAAATCGTGTTGACTCTCTATATGGAAGGATTTGGCCGCAGCCGTAATTTGCGAGGCCGGGTAAAAGATTTTTTCTTCCGGCGCGCCATCCACAAAGTGGACTTAGTGATGAAAAACAGCGAAAAAATCTCTGTCGCAGGCAGGGAAGTTTTTTGTCACACTGTGGTTCCTGGATTCCCCGGCGCTTGTGGTACTGCCGCGAAGCGGCTTACACCCTGCCCACGTGGTGGGCTTTTTTATCCCGATTATATTTACTCAGAAGACAAGTATAAACAATACCGGGTCGAAAAACAGGATTACATATTATGCGCTGGGTTGATGAACCGGGCCAGGGATTTGCTGACCCTGATAGACGTTTACCGCCGCTCCGGTATCGAATTAAAACTAAAAATGCCGGGCTATTTCCCGGACAAAAACCTCTTACGGGAGGCGTTAGAATGCGCAGCAGGAGATAAAAGAATCGAAATAGTCGATGCCTATTTAAACGGCGCGGATTATTACCGGGAAATAGCAGGGGCCAGGTTTTCTATTTTGCCTTATAAAAAAAGCAGCTATTTTCGCCGCACCAGCGGGTTATTGTTGGAGAGTATTTTTTTAGATACGCCGGTGATTGCCCCTGCTTTTTTGTTAGAATTTACCGGGCTTCCCGGCATCGCCTATGAGAAGCTCGAAGACATGGAAAAGCTTCTTGCCGCTCTCGACAAAGAGAAGTTACAGGACATCGAAAAGCAAATGAAAGAGAGCCGGGCCAGCTTTGCCCGGGACAAAGTGCGTGAGAGGATTGTAGCTGCTTTTGCAAAACTTTAGTGGAGTTATTTTTTTGCCTCCGGCGGCCCTGCC
>JAGLSW010000375.1 GCA_023135565.1 Candidatus Aminicenantota bacterium
TAATTTCATTCGTTTCCGGGTGAGGCTCGCATCATGATTGAGTGTCCCTTTTTCTTCAAAACTTTTTTTTCTTGATTGATCTTCACCGTTGTGGTATAACTTTTTTTCAGGACTAAACTTGAAAAAAAACCTGACAGTGTTAATTTGAATGATGTAAAACATGCTGACTATCAGCGCCATGTAATGGCATAAAAAGCTCTCGAGGAGTAATAAATGAACAAATTCGACAAATTATTTTTTTTATTCGTTTTCTTTGTGTTGTGTTTTAGTATAGCACTATTTTCTGCCGACCGCGTCACCGGCAAAATGTTCGCTACCCGGTCGGAGGTAATCGCAAACCACGGCATGGTGGCCACCAGCCAACCCCTGGCTGCCCAGATCGGTATCGACATCCTGAAAAAAGGCGGTAATGCGGTGGATGCGGCTATTGCGGTTAACGCCGCTTTAGGGTTGATGGAACCGACCAGTAACGGCATCGGCGGCGACCTTTTCGCTATCGTGTGGGACAGCAAAACCAAAAAACTCTACGGTCTGAATTCCAGCGGCCCTTCGCCTAAAGCTCTAACCTTAGCATATTTTAAGAAAAAGGGCCTCAAAAGAGTGCCCTACTACGGCCCTCTGCCCTGGAGCGTGCCGGGCTGCGTGGACGGCTGGTTCGAACTGCATAAAAAATTCGGTAAACTGCCGATGAAAACCATCCTAACCCCGGCTATCTCTTATGCAAAAGGAGGCTTCCCCCTATCGGAATTGATCTCCTACTACTGGCAGGTGTCGGTCAAAAGACACAAAAAGTATGAAAATTTCCAAAAACTCTACGCACCGGGCGGGAAACTGCTGCAAAAAGGCGATATTTTCAAAAACCCGGAACTGGCAAAAACCCTGGCTCTGATTGCCAAAAAAGGCCGCGACGCTTTCTATAAAGGCGAGATTGCCCGCACTATAGTCAAGTATTCGGAACGAGTGGGCGGATTTTTCCAGTACGAAGATTTTGCCGACTACCAGGCCGAATGGGTGCAGCCTCTGGCGGCCAATTACAAAGGTTACGATGTCTGGGAACTGCCGCCCAACGGCCAGGGTATCGCGGTTTTACAGATGCTTAATATGCTGAAAAACATCGACATGAAATCCATGGGCCACAACTCGGCCCAATACCTGCACACCCTGATCGAGGTCAAAAAGATAGTTTACGAAGATAGGGCCAGGTTCTACGCGGACCAGAAATTCGTTAAACTACCCTTGAAAAAGCTGCTCTCCCCTGAGTACGCGGAGGAACGGCTGCAACTTTTTAACCCGGAGAAAGCGCTGCGGGAAATCCCCTATAACGATGCAAAAATCGAAAAAGGCGACACCATTTACCTGACCGTAGTCGATAAAGACGGTAATGCCGTATCTTTAATCCAGAGTAATTATGCCGGTTTCGGTTCCGGCATGGTGCCGGACGGTTTAGGCTTCTGCTTGCAGGACAGGGGTGCTCTTTTCAGCCTGGAAGAAGGTCACCTTAATGTGCTCGAACCGGGCAAAAGGCCCTTTCACACCATCATACCGGCCATGGTCACTAAAGACGGCAAGCCGGTATTTTCTTTCGGTGTCATGGGCGGGGCCATGCAGCCCCAGGGTCACGTCCAGGTGCTGTTGAACATCCTGGAATTCGACATGAACATCCAGGAGGCCGGAGATGCGCCCCGGTTCAGGCATACCGGTTCTTCCCAGCCTGATTACGGGGTCATGAAAGACGGCGGCACGGTTTATTTGGAGGCCGGGATTTCCGCCCAGGTGATCAAAGACCTTCTTTTAAAAGGCCATAATATTTCCAAAACCCGCGGTGGTTTCGGCGGTTACCAGGGAATCTGGATCGACGCTGAAAGAGGAATACTTATCGGGGCCAGCGAATCGCGTAAAGACGGCTGTGCCATCGGCTACTAACCCCCCGGCCCCGCGGCGCGGGGAGCCTATAAGGGGCTTTCCTCGAATCAGGAAAGCTTCTCGCTTTTTTAAACAAAAGTTTTGTTC
>JAGLSW010000376.1 GCA_023135565.1 Candidatus Aminicenantota bacterium
CAAAACTTTTGATTATTTAGAAGCAAAAGCGCTCACACGCTGCCCCTGCGGCAAAGCCGCTTATACCCTGCCCACGTGGCTTTAGAAGCAAAAGAGCCGCCGCACCCCTAAAAATCTTTCTCAAAATAAATGTAAGCGCTTACCCTGCCGCCTATCTCTTTGATCGAAAATCCCCTGTCTTTGTAAATATAAAAAAAACCTCCGCTGTGCCTCACGATTTTCCGCGGCGGACCGTACTTTTCTAAATCTTTTTCGATATGCCGGGCCGGGGCGACTTCCTGCTCAACCAACTCTACCATGCCGTCTAAAGCCAGCACCCGCACCTTTCCTTTAACGATCACCTGCAAACTCAAATACCAACTGCCTTTATCACCTTTCTCTTCGATGCCCAACTTAAACTTGTTTATATGTTCTTTGCCCCACTTTTTTTCCACATTGGAAAAATCTTCGCCTAACTTAATGCCGCCGGGAACCGGGGGCGGGGCGACGCTGTGTTTTAACGCCGGCGGAGAAACGCCTTTCAGTTTTTTATAGATAAAATCATAAAAATTGTCCCTGGGAACCGCGGCTAACTGTAGATAATCTTCCCAACAGCGCCTGGCCCCGGCCAACCGCTCCCTTTCCTGCTTCAGGGCGGCCAGGTTATAAAGGGCTTCAAAATTACCGGGGTCTAATTTAAGGGCTTGCCGCAAAATTTGGATGGCTTTCTGGGTGGTTTCCAGGTCCTCTTCCCTGCCGTAATAATGAAAAGCTATAGCTTTATTATTCAGGGCTTTGGCATCCCGGGGGTCTTCTTTCAGCAGTTTTTCACACACAGCTAATGCGGCGCTGTACTCCTTTTTTAATATTAGCGCTGCGCTCAGGTTATAGCGGCAGGTGCGGTCAAAATTATCCCGGCCGGCGGCCTGCTTAAAATAATCCTCCGCCCGTTCGATATACCGGGAAAATTCCTTGCTTTTTAAATAATCGCCTTCATTACGAAAAGTGAGCGCTTTTGCGGTAGTGGAATAGTCGATGGCGGTGGAAAGCCTGAACCGGTAATAGTCTTCACTGTATTTTAAATGGAGATGACGAAGCGCCAAACTAAGATAGCAAGCGCCGGTATTGTTCAATACTTCCCGGGCAGGGTAGACTTTGGCGAATTCGCGGAATGCGGATAGGCTGTCGCGAAAACTGCTGCGCTGATAAAGCAGCACTCCTGCCCTGAAAAGTTCCGTTTTTTCTACCACCGATTGCAATTGCGTGCGCACAAAACGTACCCGCTTGCGCATGGCCGGGTGCCGGGGGTCGTCGTCGTAAAAGTTCCCCACACCGGCCTGCTCCACCCAACTGCGCAGGAAATCATCTTTTTTACCGAAAAACGAACCGCTGTCGTACCCGGCCATGGCTGCATAAAGCACTCCTTTGCTGTCTGCTAATAACTCTCTCGTTTTGTTTTCTCGAGCCTCTTTTTTTCCCGGGGAATTTTTCATATAGCGGCCCAATTCTTGCCGGGTGATATCATCGCCGTACTTTTCTAAGGCCAAAAAAGCCTCCCGGTGGATAAAATCCTTGTTGCCTAAGTGGGCCAGTTCGTGGCCTAAAATAAAGGCCAGCCGGGCGTCTCCTTTTTTTTTACTAATAGAACAAACTTTTGGCTTAACTTTGTCGGGTTTGAAATTCCCAGGCCCCTCATAGGTTGGGGGTGCCGCCCCCCTGTAACAGGTTTTTAGGGTGCTGCTGTTGATAATAATACTGCCGTCGGGAATCGCCATGGCCAGGGGCTTTCTTTCGCCGCTGCTTTTGATAATAAAAAACCGGGGCGGGCGGGCTGCGGCTTTATCCGCGGCGTTTTTCACCCGGTCAAAAACATGACGCGCCCATCCCACGCGCCGGTCATCTTTGCCGGTGGTTTTGGTATAGTCGCCGTGGTTAGCTATCCACCATTCAATATAATCTTTGTTGTGACCATACAAATTAGAACTATATAATAAAGGATATATTATTATTAATATGAGAATAAAAACTCGGTTTTTTTTCATTTTTTGGCCTCCCCTGCTTACTCGATCGCTAAAAAAATACCGGTTATATTTTCCAGGATTTCTCTTACTTCCCGGATACCGGCGGCGGCCCCGGTTTGCCGTAGTCCCCTGGAAACACCTATGGGCAGGTTGTGTTTTTCCACGGTCGGCAAATGTGCGGCCATGTCTTCTTTTGTGGGGCGTTTATCATTAAAAGTATCTAAAAGGCTCTTTTCGATGAAACGTCCTAATTGGAAAAGCTCGCCTAAAGATCGCTTCTCCAATACTTCAGCGATACGTTCTACAACCCCGGCGAATTTTTCTTTTTCTGTGTCCCCTACTGCTCCGCTAACTTCCTTTAAAAGATCGCCGCCTGCCCCGAGAAACTCTAAATCCTTTCGCAGCAAAGAGGAGATTTTTTGTTTTAACCGGTTCTCTCCGGCGCTGCCCTGGAACCGGGAAAGGTCTTCCACGAAGACGCCTGCGCGAAAGGCGGCGTAAACGTCACCCCCGGCACCGGCAAAGGCATACCCACCGCCTAAGTCTTTATATCTTTCCTGTAGATGCTGTGTTATCGCGGCACCTGTTTTTCCGCCTCCGGGAAATAACATCAAAAGCACAGGCAGAGCCACTGCCAAAAAAAACAATAAAGCAAACACCGGGGCCGGTTTTAATATCCTGTTTTGGGGAAACAGTTCACCCACAACCTGACCGAATTTCCGTGCGGCTTCCGTCACAGCGGCCTGGAATCTTCGCCATAGGGCGGCGCGTTCTCTCTCCTCCCGGACAAATTTGAGGGTGTCGCTGTAAGCTTTGAAACACTCTTCGCAGTCGGCGATATGCTTCGTGAATCTTTCGTGTTCGCTCTTTTCGATATTGCCTTCAGCGAAGGCTGCTATTTCTTCGATATTTAAATGTGCCATTAAATTTCTCCTTTTAAAACTTTATCTTTTGCGCTGCTTAATATTTTCTTCGTTTTATAAAAACTGGTCTTTAAAGAACGGGCAATAACGCTGATGTTAGTAACATTCTCATAATAATACGTTTTGAAGGCAATCTTTTCAAAACTTTCAAGCCTGTCCATTCGTTCTTTGATCTCTTTTACTTCTAATTCGGTATGGGGGGTTAGACTGGAGGAGGGAAGTTTATCTAAGTCGTTCTCTTCGTTGGGTTCCGCTTTTGTTATATTATATTTTCGTTCATAATCGACAATTAGGTTCCGAATCATCGCGAAAAAATAAGTTTTTAACTTACTCCTTTCTTTGAAACTCTTTTTGATCGCGGCCAGCTTTCCCGGACTCTCCAACTTCTCCCTGACAAAGATGGTGATTTCCAGGCATAGATGCAGCGGGAGACTCATTTTTTTAGCGATGTCCGTCACAAATTGCGGCACTAAACCCTGGTCCTCAAACAAAAAATAATAGTAGGTTTTTTCGATTAAGAAATTTTTTATCAAACCATCGAGATAGTCTTCAAAAGTACAACCCTCCGGCATCTCCCCGAAAACCACGTTTTCCCCATCCTGTACCCAGGCCACGAATTCTTTGTAAGCCCCCTTAAAATCCAACGGATCATAGCAAGCGATTCTTTTTTTTATGTTTTTCTTTATAAACTTGAGGCTCTCTTTAATCTCTTCGCCTGCTTGCTCCCTGCCAAATCGAACTGTTTCGTTAACCCTGTCTGCAATTTTCATTTTTGTCTTGCTGTTTTTTTTCAGATACCTATTATATAGCTTTTCAAGGAATTTTTCTACCACAGAATCCCCAACAAAAATATCGCCTGCTAACGGTTTGCTTATCGTTTCACTTATCATTCTTTTTTACCTCGCCTTCTTAGACGGAGATTGTCTTGGTTTTTTAAAAATTATTTTATTAAAAAACATTTCCCTGCTGCGAAGCAGCTTATAGGCTCCCCACCCCGTGGGGTTGCCTTCGGCGACCAAAACCCTTTTGTAAAAGGGTTCTGGACTCCCAAAACTTTTGATGAGCGATACACTTTCCTGTTACTCGAAAGCCCCTTATTGGCTGCCCGCGCCGCACCCTTCTGGACTCCAAAAACTGGAAAAGAGATACCTATACCATCAATAACGTGTCTCCCAAAAGCGATGTCGGCTCCATAGACATCAGCCGCGACGGCGACCAGACCGGGCTGCCTTATCTTTACGGTTACATGCTCAACCGGCAGAACAAAAACCGCATCGACGCCTATCTCCAGGGCGATAGCATGAAACACTCGCTCAAACAGCCCGACAAATGGGGCCTGATCCATGGTGTTTTCCAGGTGCCGGAAACCGGCGGCGGCATTCGTTTATTTTTGCAGCAGGCGGACGGCAAATATGCCCAGAACGATTCCGCCGCCCGTTTTGACGAACCGGGAATCTATCTCTTCGACAGCAAAGAGGAAGCGGAGGAGTTCGTAAAGAATTATTAGGACTATTAGGGCTGAATTATGAGTTGTGAATGATGAGTGATGAGGGGCGATCTACGATTACTCCGGCCTCATACCGGCCCTAATTTAAAGGATTGATGGTTTTTATTCCAATTTGATCTAAAACATCGCAAAGAGTACTATCGGAGGTCACAAAAAACCGATCTTCATCACATATTAAATTATAAACCCCGACATGAAGGGAATCTAATGTCCTTAATCCATAGATTTTACCATATTCTTTCAATAAAAATTCTGCTTCCCGAACAATTGCATCTCCCAAAGGTTCAATGTAAAAGGAAGCAATCTGCTCATCAAAACCCGAAACGGCTGTTTGCAATTCTTTTTCGTTTATTTCCCGGTTCCTAAACCTTCTAAAAATTGCACTATGAAATTCAAGGCAAGCTATTTCCGAAATCCAGATTTTATTTTCTTCGGAATTTATCAAATTTGTGACCCGCTGTGTACCTTTCTCCTCGTGAAAAAATTTCACCAGCGCGGAAGTATCAAAAAACAAATTCATACGCGGTCTTCCCTGCTCGATATAATATCTTCCGCTATAGACCTCTTACATTTCTTTAACGCTTCCCTAACCCTCATGTACGGTTCCCGTGGGCTTCTTGACCGTATCTTGCTTGTTCTGCTTTTTAAAGAAAGTATCAAGTTATATACCTTCAATATTTCATCAGGCTGTAAATGCCCCAATTCTTTTATCGCTTGCTCTCTAACTTTCATCAATATTTTACCTCTTGAAATTCATTCACATAATAATACGATTAGAGCTATTTGTCAACTTTAACAGGGATTTTCTATCAACTTTCCTTCCAAAAAAATTGATTGACCACTTCATGTTATATCGAAGGCCTTAATTCTGCCGCGAAGCGGCTAAGAGGTTGGGGACGCCGTCCCCCCGCGAAACGGCTAAACTGCTACTTCGGGGCACGCAGATATTACCAATCATCATAATCTTCAATCTCATCCAACTCGGTATCTTCCATGCCCCAGATTTCCTCTTTTAAAAGCTCAAAAACATTGTACACTATCGGACAAATAGAACAATTATGAATAACACTGATTAACCTTGTTTCGAAACCGCTTTTATAAATATCAGGATAGGATGCACAGTCCCGGGGCCGAAAATTATGAATAGAACAAATATTGTCTTTTAAAAAAGGGCAGGGACTGCGGTTAAAAATAAAACCATCCCCGTTATCTTGTTTTTTTAAATACTCTTTTTTGAATTTGGCGGCCGTTACTTTCAACTCCCGCGTTATGTTTGTTACATCTTCCTTGTCGATTACCGGGCGCCTCTCTTTGCAGCAATTGGCACATTTGCGGCAGTCTATTTTTTTCGATACCTGCTTGAAAAATCTCTGGATACTCTTGTCGAGCCGGTTATCGGGAATTTCCACAGATTTAATGAACGACCGAAAACCCCAGTTCTCCCCTTCCTTTTCTTGGGCTAAATCTTTTATTATACCAGGATCGGTTTCAATCTTCATAAGAAATTTCCCTTCGTTCAGGTTAAAATGTTTATGCCATTACATGGCGGTAATGAACAACATGTTGTACATATTTCAAGTTCCCACCGTCAGGTGGCTTTTTTTTTAAGCTTAGCCTTGAAAAACACTACAACATTAGATTAACAATTTACCAAAAACCGCCCATTATGTCAACCGAAAAGCCGGGGGAAACGCCTAATTTAAATCGAATAAAATCTTCTTGGCTTCATAAGAGTTGAACATCTTTTCACCGGAATGGCCGATTCCATTTACAGTCAAGAAAACGGCGTTCTCAGGCCATCCGGGAAAAAGTTTCGTATACGAACGGTATTTTTTCCAGCGGTCGTACCTGGTTTTGCCCTGGAACACCGCCTGGGGGCGTTTGTCGAGATTCTTTTCGCCTGTGTCCCTGGTCCCGGCAAGGTAATAAGTCCGCCTGCCGGTAATATTACTAACAATGGTCTCGATACCCTGCGCCTGCATATAAGAATTCAAAGAGATCAGGCCATATTTGTATGTGTTGTAACCGGGAGCAGCGGATTTGGGTACGACAAAGCCCCCACCGCGAACATAACGCCGCCCGTCGATGTATAAATAAGAGGAGGGATTCATAACCAGGAATAAGGTTCTTACACCGGGCGTCCCGGGACCTCGGCCGCCGGCTGCATAGCGGTTTACAAATTGCCCGCCGGCAGAATGACCGGCCAGGATGATTACTTTTAGATTCTTAAAATACCCGGTGGCGGTAATTTTTCGATAGATTTCGTCTATAACGGAAAACGAACTGAAGCGGGGTGTGCCCTGGGAAGAGGCCCCACCGCGCCAGTCCTTTTCCCAGAGATGTTCCCCTTGCCGCGGGTTGTCGGCTTTGGCTTGAAACTGCGGCGCTAAAATGAGAGTGCTTTCTAACTTTCCTTCCGCGGCGGCTGCGTTAACCACATATTTAAAATAATCGTCCGCATTGCGGTTTGTACCATGGATCACGATAATAGCCCGGGTAATTCTAACATTCCGTATGTTGAGCGGAAAGTTGCGGTAATAGGGGATTTTTTTTCCTGTACTAAAGGTCAACCGGCCCCGGCAGTCAGCGGGATCGGTGCAGGGCAGCCCGGCCCACAGCGATGTCCCTACCACTGTAAAAAACAAAAACAAAGCAATAATTATTCTCATATATTTCTTCATGGACTTATTTTACAAGAAATTATCATTTTTATCAAGCCCGCGGCGCGGGCAGCCTATAAGGGGCTGAATTATGAATGATAGGGGGCTTTGCTGCGCAGCAGCTAATCAAAAGTTTTGATCAAACTTTTACAAAAGTTTGG
>JAGLSW010000377.1 GCA_023135565.1 Candidatus Aminicenantota bacterium
TCAATTTATCTGAGCGCTATAGGAACTCAATTTATGAACTGCGGCCTGTTGTCAAAAACTGAACAGTTACCTTAAAAAAACTTGCATTTATGAGCAAAATGTATTATCTTTAGGGTCTTGTGTTATTGATTAGTGAATATTGTTTTTTGCGAAGATTGTCAAACATGAGAAGAGCTTTTCGGATGGCTTATAGGTTGGGGTCGCCGCCCTCTGCTGGATAAATAATATGAAGAATCGGCAATTAAAATTAGGAAATTTTTTATTTAAGTTTCGTTCGTTTACCCCACTGCCTCTTATCCTGATGGTTTTTGTTTTTTTTAAACCTGTGGATTTGGGAGAGAAGAATATTATCATAAACCTAATTGGACTTTTAATTTCCCTGTTAGGGGAATCCATTCGTGTCGCGGCAGTTGGCTATTCTTTTAGTGGCACTTCGGGGCGGGAGAGTTATCTCAAGGCGGATAATCTTAATACTACCGGCATCTACTCCGTGGCCAGGAATCCCCTTTATATCGGCAATTTTTTTATATTCAGCGGTCTTTTAGTCCTCTTTGCCAATATTTTGGCCCTGTTAATCTTCGCTCTGTTTCTACTGATGCAGTATTATTTTATCATTTTAGCCGAAGAAGATTTCTTAAAAAAAGAGTATGGCGCAGCTTATGAAAGCTACTGCCGCCAGGTGGGACGCATTTTTCCCACCTTTAAAAATTACAAAAAAAACCGGGATGCTTTTAACTTCAAGAAGGTGGTTTTTAAAGAGAACGATTCCCTATTTAACTTGCTGGTGATGTACCTCTTGCTCCTTCTTTACAAGGAGAAGACATTCTCCGCCGGTATCGGCAGCCCGGTTTATTATATAATCCCCGGTATTTTCCTGGTAATCTCCTATATCATCATAAAGATTTTCAAGCGGGGGTGCGGCGCACCCAACCTATGAGGGCCTGGGAAGTACATTTCTGACAGGGTTGATGGGAATGCCCGTTTTTTAACAAACTTCCGGGAATTGTTTTCAAGCGGGGGTGCGGCGACCCCAACCTATAAGGGGCCTGGGAACTGAATCTTCGATAAGGTTGACCAAAAAGTTTGTTTTTTAGAACACTTTTACGAAGTATTAGTAAAAAGGGTGGGTCGCCCTCCACCCATGAAGGACCGGGGTAGAAGGCGAACCGCGGGGACATAAAATGTTGTGATAATGTTTAGCCGCCCTCTGCTTCCGGTGTGCCGGTATAAAACAGGTCACAGTGGTACATCGTCCATAAGTTTTCCCAACAGGGTTTGTAACCGGCTTTGATCTCGCTTAATTCCTGCTTTGTTAAATTTGCAATGGTTTTTTTGTTAAGACTTAATTTTTTCATCTTGCTTACCTCTTTTTTTAATTTTTAATTTTCAGTTTAAAGCAGGGCACGGGGAGTATACCTTTTTTCGTTTTTGTTGTCAAGTTTTTAAAGTTTAAATACAATAATTTTTTTTTAAATTCCACGGCCGCTTCACCACAGTGCCGCCTGGGTATCCCATTTTTATGAATCCTTGACCCACCTGGCGCTGTATCCCGGTGGCCCGGGCTTATATGAAGGAAGCCTATTATGGTTACCGGCACTGGGGGGGCTGCGGCTAAAACCGGGCATTTACGAGAGGAGTATCCACACTTGAGTATGCCGGAACAGAAAAAGCGGCTGATAGATGAATTGCAAAAACACCGCGGAAAAGAAGAGCGGCGGGATGATATTTTGATTTTAGGGATGAAGATGAGCGATTAGTTTTTTAGAACCCGGGTTAAGCAAGCTGCTAATGAGATTGTCTAAGCGCCTCCCGGTTATTTTCCGGGACTGGCCACCACGCAATTTTTTCCTTTTTCTTTCCCTAAGAACAGAGCCTGGTCGGCTTTCTTTATGCAATCTTCGATATTGCCGGAACCGTCGTATATGCTGACCCCGAAGGTCATGGAAATAGATAGCTCCAGGTCTTTAAAAGTGCAGAGAATCGCGGCAACCTTTTCCCTTACTTTTTCAGCGGCTCTACAGCCCCCCTCTAAGTCGTTTTCCGGCAGCAGTAAAATGAATTCTTCCCCGCCCCAACGGCCGATACTATCTATTTTTCTTATCACCGAACTCATTACTTCGGCAGCGCGTACCAGGACAAAATCACCACAATCATGACCGAATCGATCATTAAAGAATTTAAAATTATCGATATCCGCCAATACCAGCGCAAAGGGTCTGCCGAATCTAACGAAACGTTCTTTTTCCGCCTGGATCCGTTCAAGTATATCCCTGCGGTTGGATAGTTTTGTCAGGGGGTCTGTCCTGGCGATCTGGTCGATCCTTTTATAAGCTTCGGTTAATTCCCGGTTTTTTTCGCGGATTTCCGCATTTGCTTTTTGCAGGGCTTTATAGTGCTCTCCGATAGTTTCATTAGCGGAAAGCAATTTTCTCTGGAAGGTGTCTCCTAATTGGGTAATTCTTACCGTTTGTTTCAACAGCTTTTCGTACTTCCCGGTGAGTAAGGTGTATTCCTTTAGCAGCAAGGAATCCTTTTCCCCGGACTGTATTTTAATAATTTCGTTAGCTGTCTCGATTGTCTTGAATTCGCTGCCGAAAAGGTCGCGTGAATCGGTTTTCTCTTCGGAAGGTATGATGCGCACCGGTAAATCGAGATCGGTGGTGATATCTTCCGCTGTTGCCAGGATATCGTCCTCTTCCGTATAATACCAGTTTACCTGGATCTCTCCGCCCTTTTTATGGTAATCTTCCAGCAGCGATAGGAAGTCAAGGGTACATTTTGCGGAACTTGAGTTAAGATAATTAACCTTTAAGTCCAGGATTGTAGATTTGGGTGAGCTTTTCAAATAATCTTTAAGCCATTTAGTAAGCGGCTGAAAAAAATCGAAGGCGTTCTCCGGGTAAGAATCACCGGACATCTCCAGTACTCCTCGCTGCAGATCGAAATTGACTTCCAGGGTATATTTTGTGCCGGCAATAAATAAATTTTCCATGTTTCTAAATACGCTCTATACTACTATTCGGGAAAAATTTTGTTTTTTCGCGAAGATTTTTTAATCGTGAAGAAATCATTTCGTTCTCGTTCATAGGCTGCGGTCCCGCCTTTTAGCTTCTTCCGGCAGTGGGGTGATATTGATCGGTAGATCGAGGTTACTGTTCATAAATTCAGCAGTCTCGAGGATATCGTCGTCTTCTTCGTAAAACCAGTTCACCCGGATATTTCTGCCATTCTTCCGATAATCTTCCAGGAATGTCAGGAAATCGAGGACACACCTGGTGGATGTTGAATTGAGATAGGTAATCTTTAGGTTTAAAACCATTGATTTATCCGGGTCTTTCAAGTATTCCTCGATCCATTTATAAAGGGGTTGGAAAAAATCGTAGATATTTTCCGGGTAAGATTCCCCTGCAATTTCCAGGGTTCCTGTCCCTGCATCGAAATTAACTTCCAATGTACATTTTGTTCCGGTAATATATAAGTTATCCATCGTAATTCCTAAGCGTTTTTCAAGAAACCACTCAAAAAACGAAGCCGCCTGATGGTGGGGATTTTAAATATGTGCCACATATTGTTCATTACCGCCATGTAACGGCTTAAAATTTATTATACCATGAATGCGTTAATAATAGCAAACTGCAACCCCCTAAAATTCCAGGACCGCATCATTCTTGAAACAAAATCAAAGTGGGGTTGACAAGTTTTTTCCTGGGTGATATAAATTCATTATGAGAAGAGAAATTTTTAATTTAATACTAATACTTTTGTGTATTTGCGTAACCTGTCTCCCTGCCTATGAACGCAGTGAATTGGTGGCCTCGAAAGCAGACCTAATAATCCGTGTCTCCAATGGTGCCGCCTTTGTAAAAGCGATTAAAGAATCGGCTTTAGGACAACTTTGGCGGCGCCCGGAAATGAAAGCCTTTCTCAACAACCGCAGCCTGGAAGAGGCGCTGATTAAGGATTTCTTTACCGCGGAAGATATGCCGCCCGCTAAGCAGGCTCAGGCAGTGGCCCTGGACCGGGAAATCCTGTCCCTGTTTAAAGGTGAAATAGTCGTGGGTTTCAAGTTCCCTGAGACGGGTGAAGAAGTCGATTTTTTTGCCCTGGTAGAGATGGATGACGCTGCTTATAAAAAAAGCCGCTTGCTCTCCAGGCAGGAGAACGACTTAAGCGGCAGGAATACCGATTACCGGTATTCCAGGTTCCAGGGCGTTGAACTGGTCCGGGAAATAGAGAAAGGCAAAAAAGGTGAAGAGGTCGAATGGTCGGCTTTCTATGGCAGCACATTTATAAACGGCTCCGACCGGGCCTGGATGGAACAGTGCATCGTGCGTTTAAAAGAAGAATTACCGCGAACTCCCCGGGTCATACCGTGTGTGCAGGTATGGCTGCCCGAAGGAACGATGGATAAAATAATAAAAATGCAAGATAAACAGCAGCGGATGGTGGAGCAGGGAATATCGGCAGAAGAGGGCGCCCTGCCGCCCCAGGAAGCAGGTACGTTCGAGTTGTTAAAAGCCTTCGGATTAACCGGGGGGGGGAAAATCTTTTTTGAATTTAAATTTGCCCCGCACTTTGCCGAAAGTTCGCTGCGGGTGGCTTGCCGGGCCCCCGGTAAGGGGATCTGGGCCATGTTTTCTAAAACCCCCGTACCACGCAGGCATGCCCTGGCTTATGTGCCCGCCGATGCCGTCACATATTCGGTGCTGCGCCCGGATTTGCAAACTTTCTGGAAAGAACTCCCGGCCATATTGTCCACATTAGATCCCCAGGGAGCAGTTAATTTGCGCATGGGCCTCGACTATTTCTCCCGGTTGCTGCAAATAGATATCGACCGCGATATAATTGCCAATTTAGATTCGCTGCTCACCTACTATTCCCGGCTTGAAGACGGGAAGAGTGTCACCCTCTATGCCTGGCAGCTGCGCAATCCCCGCGCTGTGGAAAAAACCCTGGCTAAACTCTTTGCGGAAGGCTCCTGGCTGCGTATTTCGCTGCAGGAGACTTTCGAACTCCTCAACCTGCAGGAACACAAGGTATACAGCATTAATATCCCCCGTTTCACGCCCCTTGCGGAGCGCGGCAATTCTCAAAATTCCCCGCCGCTAACCTACGACTCATTCGCCGTGGCAATAGCAGCGGGCGACTTGATATTCGGCCGTTTAGGTTTAGTCCGTTCCCATATCAACGGCTCCCGGGATGGCAAAGCCGGCCGGGAGTTTTACCGTTCGCCCACATTTTCCCGGATGGTCAAGCGTGTTCCCGATACCGCCATCATTTACAGTATTTCCGATGTTAGCCAATGGTTGGGAGTCATAGTGAATGTTTTAAAAAAAAGCAGCCGCCCGCCGGTATCTTTCGACATAGAAGGATACACACCCCCGGAGCCCGGTCCTCTCGACGTCTACCTGAACAACCTGGGTTATGATAAACTGCCCCCCGTCTCATTTCTGCGTTCTTTTTTCGGTCCCTGGGTGTTCTATTCCTGCTTTAGCGGCAGGGAATTCACCTTTAAATTGGAGTTCCACAACCCCGGTGGTACAAAGTGAATATCATGATAATAAAAAGAAAAATTATTCCCGCTTTGATGTTATTAATTTTTGTCTCTTTCCTGGCCGGTAAGAACAAAGGGCAAGAACGGGATTTCGGTTTCGGCGCTATGGAGATTTTCGATTTTTCCGATCATACCACGGACTTAGAGGTATACGACATCGATAACGACGGTTTAGACGATATACTTTTCCTCAATAACAAGGTCTCCCGCTTAGAAATCCTTACCCGCAGGAAAAACGGCTCTGTCTCGGAGGAAGGTGGCTTTCCCCCCTTGAAAGAGCGTTTCAACGATAAAGGGTTTGTGTTGGACAACTGGGTGATTTCTTTCCGGGTAGGAAATATAAACCGGGACAAAAAACCCGACATCGTCACCCTCAGCGAACAAAAGGGTGTGCAAGTCTATTTTCAACAGGCAAAAGGTTTATTCTCTGAACCGGTCTCCTTTTATATCAAAGACCCGGCTAAACTCAAAGGCTTCGACATCAAGGACTTAAACGGCGACAACCGGGTCGATGTCCTGGTTTTCCGCCAGGAGAACGCCGAAATCCTCTGGAACAATGGCCGCGGGGAATTTAAAACCCGCAGTACTATAGATTTTTCGGATTATGGCTGCATGGGCGCTTTAGGCACAGACATAAACCGGGATAAAATCCCCGACCTGCTCTTTTATTTCCCGAAAGAGAAGCTCTCCCTGCGTACCCGGTTGGGCATGGGAGAGGGGGAATTCGGTTGGGAGCAGGCGCTGCCCCTGCCCGGTAACCACGTGGTGGAAACACTGGATATAAACGGGAAAAAGGGCTGCCAATTGGGGCTGCTGCTTAGAAGCGGGCTGGTATTTCGTCTTTATGATTTTGTTTCCCGGGCGGGAAAACCCCTATTCACCGCCGCTGAAGCCGTTCCCCGGCGACTGCCCCTCAAAGGAATCAGCCGCAGGAGTTCCCCTACTTACCTGACCGCGGATATAGACGGCGACGGTTTCGATGATTTTTGTGTGGCTGCTCCCCTGTTGAGTCAACTGCATCTCTACAAAGGCGGTGCATCCGGTCTAAGTTATTCGCCCTTAGTTATCGACTCTTTAGGCGGCATATCGCATATTGCCCAAACCGGCGACGGCGACATCCTGGTTTTTAGTGAAACAGAAAAGGCAGTCGCCCTGCATAAAAATAAGAACCTGACGGTTTTTCCCACATTTCTCAAAGCAGCCGGGGAACCGCTGGCCGCGGCCGCAGCCGGTGCAGCCACTATTTTCGCTTTGTATAAAGATAAAGACAGTAAAATCTCCCTCGATTTATTCGACGCCCGGACTCCCGGCGCCGGTCCCGCCGCCACTCATAAATTGAGCATACGCAGCGCCCCCCGGGCTTTAAAAGTATTCCCTCTGCCGGGCGACCGGCACTGGGGTGTGCTTCTTTTTATGCCCTATGACAAACCTTTGCTGTACCGTTTGCAGCAGGGGAAAATGACGCCCTTGAGCGCGGAGTTTTTCCGTCCCCTGGGTTCTAACTTAGAGCCGCGGGCAGTCACCGTAGTGGGCACCGAGAAGCAGCAGGAACTGCTGGTGATCGAAGGCAATGTGGCCCGTATTTACCGCTGGCGGCAGGACCGTTTCGTGGTAGCGGAACAGTTAAATCCCCGTGTCGAATCCGCCCGGTTGACAGCCGGATGCCGCTTATCGACCGGTGAGCCGGGCTATCTTCTTTATGATGAAAACGGTCAGGATGTGTACCGTTTTTTGCCCGCCTCTTCTTCTAAAATCACCCGTCTTCATATCCAGGACGGCGCTGCTGATCTGGCCGGGCTGGCGTCGCTGCGTTTAAAGGATAAGTGGGGCATTCTTTTTGTCGGGCAGAGCCAGTTGCAGTGGCTTCGGAGCGAAGCGCCGGAGCTGCAATTAGAGAACCTGGGAGAGTATATATCCAGGGCGGAAAAGCCCAATTTGTGGAATCTTTATAGTGTCTCTTTAGGCAGTCCCGGTCGTCCTATGGCCGCCTTGTTGGATGCCAATAACGGGTCTATCGAGTTGGTGGGGCGAAAAAACGGCAAGTTAGTAGAGGAGCTTGTTTTCAAAGTATTTATCGAACCCGGGTTTAATGAACGGCGCTCTGAGAATATTTACGAACCTCATGACGTAGAGAGCGGTGATTTTAACGGCGACAAAATCCAGGACCTGGCGATTTTAGTACACAACAAGCTGCTCATCTATTTAGGCGAATAGCCCCGCGGCGCGGGGAACCTATAAGGGGCTGCTTTAGACCTGCGTTAGAAGATTATCGCTTTTTTTGCTGTTTGTCGAGTCATCCCAGCTAACCGTTTGTAGGCCCCAGGGAGCGGCGCAGGGAGCCTATGAGGGGCTGTTTTAGACCTGCGTCAGAAGATTATCGCTTTTTTCGCTGTTTGTCGAGTCATCCCAGCTAACCGCTTGTAGGCCCCAGGGAGCTGTGCAGGGAGCCTATTCAGACCTTTTTTGTCCGGCTTTTTTTTTGTTTTTTCATGACACATTATATCACAAGAAACGCCTCAAATAAATGTGAATTACGGTAAGTGTCCAGTTTTGGAAAAACCGGATAGTTACCGAAACAAAGATTGAAAAAACTCTATATATATGATATAAACATATATGAAAAAAAAGAACAAAAGCTTGAAGTTACCACACACTTTAGTGTTGATATACATCCTGGTGGTATCGATGTATATCATGACCTGGATTATTCCTTCCGGCCAATTCGAGAGAGTCGATATAAAAGTCGAAAACACGGTGAGAACCGTAACCAAACCGGGCACTTTTAAATATATCGAAAAGAAAACCGTGGGGCCGGAGGCACTGTTGATCGCTCCTATCAAGGGGTTCGGGGACGGCGCTTTAATCATTGCTTTCTTATTTATTATCGGAGGCGCCTTTGCCGTCATCCAGGCCACGGGCACTATCGACATGGCTATCAAAAAATTAACCGGTGCGTTTTCTTCCCGGCCTAAACTGCAAAAATTGATCATACCTGTACTGATGGTTGTTTTTTCTTTTGCCGGCGGGGTATTCGGTATGTGCGAGGAAACCATTCCTTTTGTCCTTATATTTATTCCCCTATCCCTTTCTTTAGGTTACGATTCTATTGTGGGAGTGGCGATTCCTTTCTTAGGGGCGGCAGCCGGTTTTGCCGCTGCTTTTTTTAATCCCTTTACCGTGGGAATTGCCCAGGGTATTTCGGGCCTGCCTATTTATTCCGGGCTGTCTTACCGGCTTTTTGCCTGGGTAGTCGGTACAACGGTGATTATCGCTTTCGTGATGGTCTACGCCAACAAAATCAAAAAAAACCCCAAACTCAGCCCGGTCTACGAATTGGACCGCCAGTGGGTTAATAAACAAGAGAGCGACAATATCGACACTTCGCAGTGGACCTGGCGCAACCGGGCCATCCTGGAAATTTTCGGCGGCGGTATCCTGATCTTAGTGGTGGGCGTCCTAATGGAACAATGGTATATCGAGCCCATAGCCGCGGTGTTTATGGCCATGGGTATTATCTGCGGTTTCGTGGGCCGCATGAACAGCAGCGATATTGCTAAAAACTTTGTTCTCGGCGCTAAAGATATGGTGACTGTGGCCCTTATTATTGCCTGCAGTAGGGCAATTTTGGTCATCGCCAACCAGGGACAAATCTTAGATACCATGCTCCTTTATGCTTCCCAGGCGATATCTGTTTTCCCCAAAATAGTAGTTGCCCAGATGATGTTCGTCGTTCAATCGATTATCAATTTTTTTATTCACTCCGGTACGGCCCAGGCTGCTCTGACAATGCCCATTATGTCTCCTTTGAGCGACTTAGTAGGCATCACCCAACAGACGTCGGTTTTTGCTTTCCAACTCTGCGAATTCGTAAACCCCATCCTGCCTACTTCGGCGGTTACCATGGGGGTGCTCGGCATGGCGAAAATACCCTATGAAAAATGGGCCCGCTGGTTTTTGCCGCTGCTTTTGATTCTTTTCGTGTTGAGTTTCCTGCTGTTGATACCGCCGGTGCTGACAAACTGGGGGCCATTTTAAAAACGTTTGTTGTTAATCGAGTATTTTCTATTAGCAAGGTTGCACAGGGAGCGGCAGTAAATTCCCCTCTTGAGACTTGCCGGGAGGTGGCGCTGAGGGGCTTTTTATTTTTTGCCCCGAAGTGACGGGGTGTGTTAAATCTTCGCAAAAAAACAAGATTTTTCCCCATGAGTAGTACCAAAATATTTTCCCGGCATTGACAACTTAACTAAAATGGAGTATACTCCTGTTTGGTTAACCTAAACCGGAACATACTCCGGGATAGTTAGCCTCCGGCGGCCCTGCCGGGTGACGCCCCCATTGGTTTCATCGTCGGGGGCCAGCGGCACACCGCACCTTCAAAAAAGTTTGAACAAAACTTTTGATATTTAAAATCAAAAGCGCTCCCTGCGGCGAAGCCGCTAAACGGCGCCCCGCCCGTGCGGGGCGCGCATCATGAGGAGTTACTATGAAAATTTTTAAGAGAACATTAAATATCGAGCTTCCGTCCGGGCAGTCGGCTTTTTTGTGGGGCGCCCGGCAGACGGGAAAATCCACCTATCTCAAGCAGGCATTTCCCAAAAGTTTGGTTTATGATTTTCTAAAGACCGATCTCTATCTCGATATCTTGAAGAACCCCTCTTTACTGCGGGAACAACTATCGGCGCAGGATAAAGAAGTTCTCCGCCACCCGGTTGTATTGGATGAGGTGCAGAAAGTTCCGCAGGTACTAAACGAAGTGCATTGGCTAATCGAAAACGCCGGGATAAGTTTTATCCTGTGCGGTTCCAGCGCCAGGAAATTGAAACGCGGGCAGGGTAATTTGTTGGGCGGCAGGGCCTGGCGCTTCGAGATGTTCCCGCTCACTTCGGAGGAAGTCGGCGACCTGGATTTGCTGCGGGCGTTGAATCGCGGTTTGATACCGGCTTTTTATTTGCAGGAAAGATATGAAAAATCGCTAAAAGCCTATATCAAAGATTACCTGAAAGAAGAAGTTTTCCAGGAAGGTTTGACCCGTAATATTCCTGCTTTTTCCAGGTTCTTCGACGCCATGGCCTATTCGCACGGCAAGTTGACCAACTACGCCGATATTGCCCGTGACTGCGGCATCGACGCCAAGACAGTGAAAGAGTATTATCAAATATTGATCGACACGCTGTTAGGCACCATGGTGGCTCCTTTCAAGAAAAGGCAAAACCGGGAGGTCATCAGCAGGGCGCAGAAATTTTATTTATTTGATGTCGGGGTTTCCGGGAGTTTAACGAAGCGCAAAATAGAGGGAGAGAAAGGTGAATTATTCGGGCAGGCTTTCGAGCATTTTATATTTATGGAGTTAATGGCGCACCGGTCTTACAGTGAATTGGATTACGAAATTAATTTTTGGCGCACGAAGTCCGGTTTGGAAGTCGATTTTGTACTGGGTGGTGGTGAAGTGGCGATAGAGGTGAAAGGAGCCGGTAAATTGAACAGCAGGAATTTTGTGCCTTTGCTGGCGTTTATGGAGGAGCATTCGCCCCGGCTTGCCCTTATGGTATGCAATGAGAAAGTGAGGCGGGTTCACCGCGGTGTTTTGGTAATTCCCTGGAGGGAGTTTTTGTTTGATCTCTGGGGCGGCAGGGTTATTTCCTGAGCCCGCGGCGCTGCAAAAAAAACCTTTTTTACAGCGCGGAAAGTATTCCCGGTTAGTTCATCTATAAATATTCCCTGCCGGTCTTAAACATCCCGCAAGCTGAAAAGCGAAAGAAGTTTCGCTATATTCTTTTTCCTTTTCGGTTTTCGCTTGAAAATGACGATGACACTTCCTTCTCTATCTAAAAATTCAGGTTCCGGTAAACCCGCTTCTTTACACAGCTTAATCATGCGGTTTGTCCCGGTTCCCCATTGTTCTATATATTTTATTAAATAGAAGCACCTGGCGATAAGTTCGTTTCGTGGAGTGGAGCGATGGTCTTTCTTGAGCATTTCGACTGTTATATTACCGGGCAGGGAGCCGGGACTCCAAACTTCCAAACGGTCGTCGAAAATCCTGACCTGCACATTCCCCGTATCTTCATAACTCCTATGGCAGACTGCATTTATGACGGCTTCCCGAAGCGCCTCTTTAGGGTATTCCCAGGTTTCCTTTCTTTCCGCTTCCCCGGTTATTTGTGCAGCCACGCTGATATGGCGGCGGATAAAACCCAGCACGTCGGGAACTTGTTCGATGATGGTTCCTCGAATTACCTGGATGTCGGCAAATTCGATTGGCTCGGTGCCATTGAACTTGGCGCACCTGATTTCCGATTGAACGAAATATTTTTGGGGATTTTTTCCAAAAAGAAGTAGGGCCGCATTTCTCAAATGATTATCCTCGATCAAGTTCAATTTTTCCAGGACTTTTGCAGTTGACCGGGATGATTCGAAAATAGTATTTCGTTCTTCTTCTACTTTTTGCAGGAAGGATTTGACCAGGGTAGTATTTATATCTGAGAGTTTTAGTTTGGGCTGCACTTCGCTGTCCCATTTAAAAACTTTGTTTTCATAGATAAGTTGGCGAATCTTTTCCGCCGAAGCCCTCTGGTTGGAACGCCCCACTCGCAGGAAAACTTTATCTTTGACCCAAACCGGTTTTGCCGGGTATTCGGCAGCCTTTATAACGATAATTTCTTTACCGTTAATTTCCCGGATTTCTATAGTAGGGAAGACTTTTGGGTCGGTATTTTGTTTGATCTCATTGGCAAGGTTTTCTATAGTTCGATTCCCGATATCCACGCCCGACACCTCTCCACCCGGTTCGACACCGATATAGATTGTGCCTCCTATCGTATTTGAAAAAGCCGATATTGTCTCCAAAATCTCCTGTCGTTCGGCAAGAGATGTTTTAAGCTCGACTGACTCGCTCTCGATCAACTGTAATTTTTTTGCCATTTTTTTATTTATTACCTAATAAACCAGGGCTTCTACATAAACCTCTATCGCTTCTTTTATGTTCTCGATCGATTTTTCTTTCGTTTCACCCTGGCTGATGCATCCCGGTAAGCTGGGACATTCAGCCACCCAGAACCCGTCTTCTCCGGGATATATCACTATCTGCCTCATTTTAAACCTCCAATCGATTCTTAATTAGTATAATCAAATATATAGCAGTTGTCAACAAAAAACTCACCCCGATGGCCTTCTACTTATACGAAATATTCATATTACTTCTTCGGATGACATAGACCGCAGCACCCTCCAGGCCTCCGCATAAATCGCTATCGCTTCCTTTCTTTAATTCCGATACCGACTTTTTTCAAATCCGCTCAAGATACTCAAAGTATTCCTCACGGCTGATATTGGCTGCCCTTAAATTGTTTTTGATGATTTCTACGTCGATTTCACTGTACTCGGGGATAACAATCGCCCGTTTAGCACAAGGACACCTCAATATGTGATGGGAACCTTTCTTTCTAATCGCTTCACATCCTGCTTCAATAAACACTTTGATTAGTTTTTTATACGAAATGGGTTTTATCTTCGGCAATGCTATATCCTGATTTCCCTTCTCTCTATTCCGATAAATTCCGGTTTTGCACTTTCTATAAAACCGCATTCCTCCAGGTATTCGTCCAGGGTGCCCATATCCCTCATCTCATTGAATTGAATCTCAACCAATTCCAGGATGTTATTCCTGGCCTCATCGACCGAATTGCCCTGGGTTACGAAATCAAGCTCAGGAGCCCTGGCAATATACCATTTTCCCTTTTTGACGATTTCTATATGAAACGAAATATTCATATTACCTCCAAAATTACCTCACACCGCTAATATAATATAAAAAAAGATTTATGTCAAATAAATTGCTTGTTACATTTACCACCTAATAACGGGCATGCTGTATCCGGCATCCAATTTTTCATAAATTTATCTGGGCAAACGTTCACGAAATGTTATTAAAAAGCGGGCTTTGGATTCATTTTTAAAGTAGTTGGAGATTAGCCCTCGATGTTCTTCTTGACATCGAGTTCCCAACTTTTCGGACTATACAGGTTTATGTCTACATAATCGATGTCCGGCAAACCCCGCAAAATCTCATCCAACAAAATCTCGACACAGCCCAAGGAGAAAATCTTATTAATATCTTGAGAAATCCGGGAGGAGAAAATTTCCATTTTCTCCTGGCTCGAGAAAGCAGGCAGTCTTTTCTTACCATCTACTTCGAGCACCCAGGGATAAAAATCTTCCTTAGATAAATCTTCCGCGTCCTGCCGCGCCTGTTCCACTAAACTCTCCCCGGTAAAATCCTGGGGTTCCAAGAACCTTACCGGTTTTTGAGGAATTAATAAGGGACGTTCCTCCAGGTAAGAATTTAGCAAAACCATATCCCCTTTGCCGGCGATTCGTTCCAGGTCATCCTTCCCGGTGACCAAAGCAATAATTTTATTCAGCATAAATAAATCTCCTTAATACCGGTATTTTTTCCGGGACGACTCTCAAACACATGGAAGAGATAAACGCGGGAGGAGAAGATTTGGAAATTATGCCTGCCGGTGATTGAAAAAAAAGACTATTTGTGATATGTTATTATCTTTAAATAAGGCTGCGGGTGCCACCCGCCCTGTGTTATAAAATAATTCAAGGAGGTAATAATGAGCGACGGTAAATTTTTCTTAGGCAAGGAAGTTTCGACAAAAGATTACGAATTAAGCGACGAAAACTATCTATACAAAGCAGACCATCTGACCACCCACGGCATGGTCTTCGGCATGACGGGAAGCGGTAAAACCGGGCTGTGCATCGACTTGTTGGAAGAGGCTATCGGCGAAGATATCCCCCTCATCCTGATAGACCCCAAAGGCGACCTGGCCAACCTGTCTTTGATTTTCCCGGAATTTGCGGGGGCGGATTTCCAGCCCTGGGTTTCCCCGGCCGATGCGGCCAAAAAAGGTAAATCTTTGCAAGAATACGCCAAAGATACGGGAAAAAAATGGCAGACCGGCTTAGAAAGTTGGGGCATCGACAAAGAACAGGTGGCGAATATCAAAAACAAAGCGGATGTGAAAATTTTTACGCCGGGTTCTTCCGCCGGCATGAGGATCAGTATCTTAGACGGCTTTAAAAAACCGCAGGGGGATTTCGAGGACGACGAAGAGAATATGGTGGAAAAGATCAGGAGTTCTGTTTCCGCCCTGCTGGCTCTCTTAGATATCGAAAACGACCCTATGAAAAGTAAACCCCATATCCTGATCGCAAATATTATCGAGCACTACTGGAAATTGGGACGCGACGTCTCTATCGAAGACCTGATTATCAATATCCAGAAACCGCCGATCCAAAAACTCGGGGTTTTCGAGTTAAATAAGTTGATCGACGAAAAAGAAAGAACAGAACTTGCGTTCGAATTGAATAATATTATCGCTTCGCCCACTTTTCGTTTCTGGACCTCAGGCTCGCCCCTAACGGCAGCGTCGCTTTTCCGCAAAGGCGAAAACGGCAAGGTGCCGGTGAATATCTTTTATATTGCCCACCTGTCGGATAATGAGCGCATGTTTTTCGTCACCCTGCTGCTGAACGAAATCGTTTCCTGGATGCGCCAGCAGCCGGGTTCCGGCAACCTGAAATACCTGGTCTACATGGACGAAGTTTTCGGCTACCTGCCGCCTTATCCAAAGAACCCGCCTTCCAAAATCCCGCTGCTGACCCTATTAAAACAGGCCCGGGCCTTCGGGC
Organism: Candidatus Aminicenantota bacterium; assembly: GCA_023135565.1. Taxonomy (GTDB): domain Bacteria; phylum Acidobacteriota; class Aminicenantia; order UBA2199; family UBA2199; genus JAGLQA01. The sequence continues at coordinate 15,257 of JAGLSW010000377.1, forward strand.
TGGGGGTGGTGCTGGCTACCCAGAACCCCAAAGACATCGACTACAAAGCCCTGACCAATATGGGCACCTGGTTCGTAGGCAGGCTGCAGGCGGAAGGAGACCGGGAGCGGGTGATGGACGGTTTAACCGGCATTATCGGTCAATCGGGTGAAGAAATCGAAAGTTCCCGCATCGAAGAAATCATCACCGGGCTCACCAGCCGGAAATTCTTAGCCAAAGACGTTCATGATAAAGGCGGTCTAAAAGTATTCCAGACCCGCTGGGCCATGTCCTACCTGGCCGGCCCTCTAACCAGGGAGCAGATAAAAATCCTCACCAAAGAACAAAAAAAAGCCCAAAAAGCAGCCAAAGCGGCGGCGGCGGAACAGGCTCCCGCGGAAGCAGCAGCTCAAACCGGTGAAAAAGTTCACCTGCTTCCCTTTGCCCCGAAACCGGGAATCCCCTTAGATTTTATCTATGATAACCGGGCAGGCGGCGGCAGTTATTCTCCCTTCATTTTTTCAGACGGTGAAGTGATATTCGATGAGCAGCGTTTGGGATTATATATTCGCAAGAATTATTATATCTCGGCTCCCTTAGAACCGGCCATCGACTGGAGAAAGGCCGCTGTCAGCGAAGAAGAACCGGAATATTCCGATGAGCCGCTGGAAGACATCGCCGGTTATGAACCTTTCGAGATAAAATTAAACTTCACCCAGGCGAAACGACTGCAATCTTCTTTAAAAGATTTTCTTTTCGGTGAATTGAAGTTGGAACTTTTTATTAACAAAAAATTGAACTTAGTATCCACAGCAGATGAAACTAAAGAAGCCTTTTTGCAGCGCTGCCGTGACGTGGTAGAAAAAATGATCGACAAGGAAGTGGAAAAAGTAAAGGAGTCTTATGAAAGAAGAATAGACCGGATAGAAAACAGGATCGAAAAAGAAAAAATGAAAATCGAACAGTTGCAGCAGGACCATAAATCGAAACGCACCGAAGAGCTGATCTCAGCCGGTGAGACCATATTAGGAATGCTGTTGGGCGGGCGCAAGTCGCGCCGGGGATTTTCCTCTGCCGCCAGGAAGCGCCGCACCACCTCGTCGGCGGCCACCAGGGTCAAGCTGAAAAAAGAAAGGGTGTCGCAGTTGGATGAAGATTTGCTGGAAATCCAGGAAGAACTGGAAGACAAAATTGCAGACACCGAGGATGCCTTCTATGATAAGGCTGACGCAGTCGAACCCTTCGAAGTGCGGTTGGAAAAGAATGATATTATCATTTCCCGACAGGCCATCCTGTGGAAGTTGTCATAATCTGCATAGCTATTGACATTTTTTTTTATTTCATCTAAAATAGTCATTATGATTAGAATTGATTATCCTAACAGGTAAGGAGAACAAAATGAAAAAAAACGAAATAACACAACACCTGGTCGATTTAAACGAGTTGGAAATCCTCGACCTGGTCAGGAAAGAGTTAGAAGGAGGAGCTGATCCATTGGAAGTTTTAGACGCTTGTCGTGAAGGTATGATTATTGTCGGCAAACGTTTCGAGGCAGGCGAATACTATCTCCCTGAACTTATAATGGCAGGTGAAATATTTAGCGAGGTCTCCGAGATATTGAGATCTGTTATCAAAGAGGGCAGCGCCGAAACAAAAGGCACAGTCGTATTCGGCACCGTACGCGGCGATGTCCATGATATCGGGAAAGACATAATAGTGGGAATATTACGGGGAGTAGGCTACCGGGTGCATGACCTGGGCACCAATGTGGAGACGGAGCAATTTGTTAAAAAAATGCAGGAAACAGGCGCTCCTATCCTCGGTCTATCGGGCCTGATAACCACCGCTTACAACAGCATGAGAGAAGTAATAGAAGCTCTCGATAAAGCCGGTATCAGGAAGCGGGTAAAAGTTATGATCGGCGGAGGCGTTACCGACGAGAGAGTGCGGGTTCATACCGGGGCGGATGCCTATGGGAATGACCCTACCGACGCCCTCAAGTTGTGCGCGCAATTTATGGGAGGAAATTAACATGAAACCGGAAACCATGACCCCACAAGAACGCTTCGATGCAGCAGTAAATTTGCGAAAACCTGACCGTGTGCCTGTGTGTCCCTTAGGTTTTCTTTTTGCCGGCCCACTCACGGGCATGACCATGGCAGAATTTTACACCGATCTCGATGCCGCCACGGCAGCCCAGCGTAAAATATTCGCTGACCTGGGCGGCTGGGATGTGGTAGGATTGTCCGGCGGCACCATGACCGATCCCTTTCCTCTAACCGCCATATATCCCAACAAAATGAAACTGCCGGGCCGGGATTTACCTGAGAATGCTATCATGCAGTTCGACGAATCTGAACCGGCAATGGTCGTCGAAGACTACGATATCATCATAAAAAAAGGCTGGAATCATTTCTTTTTTAGTCACCTATTGCCGCGTATCATGCCCGGTTATGGCGGCGGCATCTTCGGCACGATAAAAGCCATTAGCAAGCTGCTGCGTTTCCAGAAGTCGTTTAAGAAAGATATTCGCTATTGGGAAAGCCGGGGCATTCCTTCACTGGTTGGAATGGCCTGCGTTGTGCCCTACGAGATGTTCTCAACGGCACGGACTCTTCAACAATTCATCCTCGATCTTTACCGGCACCCGGATAAAGTTACTGCCGCCATGGATGCGGCGCTGCCTGATGTAATCAAAACGACCCTGCGCGGTACCAAAGCGTTGGGTGTACCCCGTGTTTTCCTGGCCGGAGAGCGTGGAGCGGGTGATGTAATAAACCCGCAGCAATTCGATCAATTCTACTTCCCCTGGCTCAAGAAGTTGGTTAATGCCCTGATAGACGCAGGTATTACCCCGCTGTTTCATTTTGACAGTAATTGGGACCGGAACCTGTCTTATTTTAAAGAGTTCCCCAAAGGCAAATGCATCCTGGATTTAGACAGCGCTACCGACATTTTCAAAGCAAAAGAGATATTAGACGGCCATATGTGCCTGATGGGTGATGTACCGGCGCCCCTGTTGACCTTAGGAACCCCCGAAGAAGTATCGGATTATTGCAAAAAACTTATCGACGAAGTAGGCAGAGGGGGAGGTTTTATTCTCAGTTCCGGTTGTTCCGTGCCCTATGACGCCAAATTTGAAAATATTAAAGCCATGATCGACACCGCCAAAACCTACGAACTTTCTAAAGGTTAAATAGTTGTTTTTTCCCGGTTTCTCCTGTATAATGCATAGTATTTTTCGAGCCTAAACTTGAGAAAAAGATGCCTGAAGGCAGGAATTTACTACAGGAGAAACTGCGCATGCCTGAAAAACATAAACCGGGAAAAAGAATAGAATTAGAACAAAGCCCGGATTTTTTAAAAGATTTCCCGCCCCATACTTACGAAGAATGGCAAAAAAAAGTAGGGGAAGACCTTGTTACCGGCACTTATGAGGGAATCGATCTCAAACCTATCTATCGCAAAGAAGATACTGCCCATATCCCCGGTCTCGACAACCTGCCCGGTTTCGCCCCCTATATCAGGGGAACAAAAGCAGCCGGTTACCGGCAAAAAGGCTGGGAAATCTGCCAGGAGATCAAATGCGGCAATCCCGGGGATTTCAACCGGGAGCTAAAACATGACCTGCACAGAGGCCAGGACGCCGTGTTTTTAGCCTTAGACGAGGCCGCCCGGGAAGGACTGGACCCGGATAAGGCCGAAAATGGCGCAGTAGGAATTAACGGGGTTTCGATCTCTACTTACGAGGATTTTGAGAAAACTCTTTCCGGGATAGATTTAGAGAAGTATCCCCTTTATATCGACGCCGGGCTTCCCGGTTTAGAAATCGCCATGATGTTGACTGTTTTTTGCCGGGAAACGGACATAGGTATCGCAAAAATCAAAGGCAGCATCGAGAGCGATCCATTAGGTCTCCTGTTGACCCGGGGCAAACTGCCGGTTTCTTTGGAGACTGCTTTCGACCGGCTGGCCGCGGTTACCGGCAGTTTGGCGCAAATCGCTCCCCAACTAAAAACCATGGCGGTGAAAGGTTCCCTTTTTCATAATGCCGGGGCCGATGCGGTTCGGGAACTGGCGTTCAGTCTATCCACAGCGGTGGAATATATCGACCGAATGATAGACAGGGGACTCGATATAAATGACATCGTTCGCTCTATTCGTTTTACTTTCGGCGCCGGTTCTTTTTTCTTTATGGAAGTCGCCAAACTGCGGGCGGTTAGGATGCTGTGGGAGCGGATTGCCACCGCCTATGGCGCTGATGAAGAGTCCCGGAAGATAACCATGCATGCCGAAACTTCTTTTTACAACCAGACTCGTTTAGCGCCATATGTCAATATGCTGCGTACCACCACCGAAGCTTTTTCCGCCGTGGTAGGCGGCGTAGATTCTTTAACCACGAATCCTTTCGATGAATGCGGCGGCAAGCCCGACCGTTTTTCCCGCCGGGTGGCGCGTAACACCCAGGTCATCTTAAAAGAAGAGGCTCATTTGGACCAACTGATCGACCCGGCCGGCGGTTCTTATTATGTAGAAGCTTTAACCCGCCGGGTAGCGCAGGCAGCCTGGGATGAATTCCGGGAAATCCAGCGCCGGGGTGGTATGTTAAAAGCCTTGCGGCAGGGATATCCCCAGGAAGAGATCGAGAGAGTAGCCGCCCAAAGAAAGAAAGACCTATCTGAAGGAAAATCTAAATTAGTCGGCGTCAATGCTTATGTAGTTGACGGCGCGGAAAAATTAGAAAAGAAAGTCTCCGAAGAAGGGGAAATTTTTCAAATGAGAAGCGCTTATTTAAAAGAGCACCGGGCTTCCCGGTCAGAAGAGAAAATCAGCGAACTCATCGAGCAAATAGCAGGAGCAGCCGCGGATAGTACAAATAAACAAAAGTTTTTTGGGGGTCCAGGGTGGGGAAGAATATCGAATATCGAATATCGAATATCGAATATCGAAGGGGCGCCTGACGACGCTGCGTCAGCGAAAAGCCCCTCATCGGCTCCCCGCGCCGCGGGGCCCCCTGGTCGCCGAAGGCAAGAAGAAAATATTATTCAAACTGGAACTGAAGCGCTGCTGGCCGGAGGCACCCTGGGAGAAATTTTCTCAGCTTTAAATAGCGGCAGCGAAGAATCTTTTTCTATAAAGCCATTAAGCATCCAGCGCGCCGTAGAGATTTTTGAAGAACAGGCGGAAGTGCAGGGAGAATCGAAATGAAAGCAGCAGTGAAGAAACCTGATTTTGCTAAAATGGAATTAGATTTGGACGCCGTCCCGGTATCTAAAGAAGAGTGGCGCCGGCAGGTAGAGAAAATCACCGGGCGTTCTTTAGACGAATTAGTCTACCGCACCATGGAGCAGATCGACGTCAAGCCCCTATACCGGTCCGAAGACACACAGCAGCTTAAGCACTTAGATTATATGCCCGGCATCCCCCCTTTTTTGCGCGGCCCATATGCCACCATGTACGTGCAGCGGCCCTGGACTGTGCGCCAGTACTCCGGTTTTTCTACTGCTGAAGAGAGCAATGCCTTTTACCGGAGGAATCTCGCTGCCGGGCAGAAAGGGTTGTCCGTGGCTTTCGACCTGGCTACACACCGCGGTTATGATTCCGATCATCCGCGGGTGGTGGGCGACGTCGGCAAAGCCGGGGTAGCCATAGATTCCATAGAGGACATGAAAATCCTATTTTCAGACATCCCTTTGGATAAAATGTCCGTATCCATGACTATGAACGGCGCTGTGCTGCCGGTATTGGCTTTTTACATTGCCGCCGCCGAAGAACAGGGCGTCGAGCATAAGCAACTGACCGGCACCATCCAGAACGACATCCTGAAAGAGTACATGGTACGCAACACCTATATTTATCCCCCGGAAACCTCTATGCGCATTATTTCCGACATATTTAAGTTTACCGCCGGGCACATGCCCAAATATAACAGCATCAGCGTATCCGGCTACCACATGCAGGAAGCAGGCGCCACTGCCGATTTAGAAATGGCTTACACTTTGGCCGACGGCCTCGAATATGTCAGGACGGGAATAGAAGCAGGGCTGCAAGTGGATGATTTTGCCCCGCGCATTTCTTTTTTTTGGGGTGCAGGCATGAACTTTTTTATGGAAGTGGCTAAAATGAGGGCCGCCCGTTTGATCTGGGCAAAACTCATCAAAGGATTCAATCCTAAAAACCCCAAATCCATGGCGCTGCGGGCGCACACCCAGACTTCGGGCTGGAGTTTGACCGAACAGGATCCTTTTAACAATG
>JAGLSW010000378.1 GCA_023135565.1 Candidatus Aminicenantota bacterium
TTATACCCGCTGCTGCTCCAGGCCATACCGGAAATCTCCTGGTTGGCCACTATAGAAGTGCTGAGTTTGGCAGCCGCTGCGCCGGTGCCGGGAACGCAAACGAAATCCACCACCTTGAGGTAACCGGGACAGGAGACGCCGCCGCCCACTACTACCAACCGGTCTACTTCACCGCCTTCCTGCGGGTAATCTTTCCACAGGGCCAGACCGCGCACATGCCCGGCTAAACGGGTTTCGGCGGCAGTGCTAATGCCGGTTGGTTTCGATACATCCATTATTTTGAGCCCGTCTGTGCCCGCGGCTGTGAAAAGATAACTGCCGTACAGCAGCGTGTCGTATACATTTTGCATACCGATCTCAGAGCCGATCAAGCCCGATTTTTTGGTGCGCAGGTCATACTTTAACGATAACTTGTTCTCATCTTTTCCCGATAAATCGGGCAGGCTGTCGAGTTCCAATATATACCGCGTGTTCTCCTTTAAACGGTTCTCCGGGCGGATGTAAAGCCCGGTTTTGTCCGAAGAAAGCTCAGTGTCGATCTTAAGCGGTTCGTCGCCGTCCTGTTCGGTCAATGTCACCGTGCTGCTGCTTTCGTCGATCTCTTCGATGGGTTCGGATAAATAAAACACAAACTCCTGTTCCAGGGGCACCTCGCCTTTCTCAACGGCAATGTAAACCCCGTCGCCTATCCTGCCCGCCATATTGTGCTTGAAACTGCCGTCGGAAGCAGCCTCGATTTCGTCTATTTCTTTGAATCCGGGTTCAGTATCTTCACCATCTTCACCGGCGGCAGCGGCTTTGAAAAACCTCACCTTACCCACGCCTAAATCCTCCGGGTCGGAGGCATCGGGAACCACTGCCGTGCCTTTACCGGCATCGATGTCGATATTCTCTACTTTGCCGGTTTCGCTGTCTTTTTTGGGCGTAACGGAAACCGCTCCCGAACTCACCACCTGCGTGTTTACGGTAAAAGCATAACCGGATACGCCTTTAGCGGCGATCACCTGCAGCGGGCCGTCGTCTTCAGTGACGCTGCC
>JAGLSW010000379.1 GCA_023135565.1 Candidatus Aminicenantota bacterium
CCTGCCACGCAGTGGCTTATAGGCTGGGTGCGCCGCACCCCCTACAGAGGCAATCTTACAAATAACCTGAAGATTTTAGTTTTTCTTTATCACAACAAAAAGAAAAGGGGGGAACCGGGAGAGGAATTTTAAATGCAAAAAAAAAACCGCAAGTTTTTAAAAAAATCGCCGTCTAATGTTTGGAATTACGACTTAACCTAAGGAGGTCTAATATGAGTCGATTATCAAAACTTGCGGTTAATGCAGAAGGATTCGTTTTCGATCCTGATTTTGGCGATGTGTTTACAGTCAATCCCACCGGCCTTTCCATACTCGACGGTATGCGAAATAACAAACCCGCCGGGGTGATTGCGGAAGAATTAAAACAAAAGTACGGGGTAACCCTGGACGAAGTAGAAAAAGACATATTCGATTTTAACAGCCAATTACGGCTGCACCGGTTGACGTAACCGAAGGTATGGAGTGCAAAATGAAAAATGAATGTATTGTGGGGATATCAGGGATCAACGCGGTAGATAATCCCGGCCCGGGTGTGGGATTGGCGCGGGCGCTGCGGGATGACCGGCAGTTGAACGTTAAAATTGTGGGGCTGGCTTACGATGCCATGGAGCCGGGTATTTACTTAGACTGGCTGATCGATAAATCTTTTATTTTACCCTATCCGTCCAGCGGTAAAGATGCCTTTATCCAGCGGTTGGCCTATATCAAACAGAGTTACGGGTTGGATTTTATTTTCCCCAGCCTGGATTCGGAACTGCCCCTTTATGCGGGGTACTGCGGTGAAATTGAAAAATTGGGAATCAGGCTTTTTGTGCCGGAACCGGAACAACTGAGGCTCCGCGACAAAGAACGGCTGCCGGAAACAGCGAAAAAAATAGGTATCGACAGCCCTGGAACTAAGGTAGTGAGGTCTTACCTGGAATTGCCCGGGGCCATAAAACAAACCGGCCTGCCGGTGATGGTCAAAGGGGCTATGTGCAGCGCCTTTAAAGCGCATACGGGGAAAGAGGCGGCTGACTTTTTTAGCAAGATCGTCAGCCAATGGGGATACCCGGTTATTCTCCAGGAAGTGGTAAAAGGAGATGAGATGAATGTAGTCGGAGTGGGTGACGGACAGGGCGGTTTGATCGGCCAGGTAGGCATTAAAAAGATGTGGATCACCTCCCTGGGTAAAATCTGGACGGGGGTGACGGTTAAAAATCGCCCTATGCTGCGAGCTGCGGAAACCTTTGTCCGGGAATACCGCTGGAAAGGACCTTTCGAATTGGAGTGCATCGTGGACGGGGATACCGTATATTTGATCGAGATCAATCCGCGGTTCCCGGCCTGGTCTTATTTTGCCGCCGGCGTGGGGGTTAATTTACCGGCCAACACGGTGCGCAGAGCTTTCGGTTTACCCTACGCCGGTAACAACGACTACGAGGCCGGGAAATTGTACATCCGCTATACTTACGAAACAATCACCGGCCTGGACGCGTTTCAAGATATAACTATAAAAGGAGAAAACTAAAATGGATAAAAAAGAATATGAAAAACCGCTTATTTTAAAAGTACAACCCCAAATGGCCAACAAATTTGGGAACGGGACGTCCTGTGCCGGGAAACCCCGCAAGAATATCGACGGCGTAAGCATCGACCACCTAACATCGCAATACGGGTCCCCTTTGTTCGTGTTTTCCGAATCGACCCTGCGCCGCCGCTTCAAGGAAATATCCGCCGCTTTCTCTACCCGCTACCCGAATGTGACATTCGGCTGGTCTTATAAGACCAATTACCTTTCCGCCGTGTGCGCTATTTTACACCGGGAAGGCGCGATTGCCGAGGTGGTTTCGGAAATGGAATACCGGAAAGCCAATGAACTGGGAATTTCCGGGGAGAATATCATTTTTAACGGCCCACATAAATCCCCGGAATTTTTAAGGTATGCTGTGACTGATGGAGCCTTAATCAACATCGATCATTTCGACGAGCTGTACGACCTGGAAAACCTGGCGGAGGAGTTGGGTGAGCCCATCAAAGTAGGACTGCGACTCAATATGGATACCGGTATTTACCCGCAGTGGTCGCGGTTCGGTCTGAACCTGGAATCCGGCCAGGCGGAGGAAGCGGTCAAACGTATGGCGGATAAGGGAAACTTGATCCTGCGGGGCTTACACTGTCACCAGGGCACCTACATATTGGACCCCGAGGCCTACGGCAGGCAGGTAGAAAAAATGGTGCAATTTGCTTACCGGGTTGAAGACCGTTTCGGTTTTAAGATCGACTACCTGGATATCGGCGGCGGGTTCCCTTCCCACAGCAAACTAAAAGGCACGTATCATTCGCCGGACCTAATTGTGCCGGACATAGATAAATATGCCGAAGCTGTCGGCAGCGCCCTTTACCGGGAATTGCGTCCCGGTGATTTTCCCCGGTTAATATTAGAGTGCGGCCGGGCCATGGTGGATGATGCCGGGTATTTGATCACCGGTATCCTGGCTTCCAAACGGCTTGCCGATGGCCGTAAAGCATACATTGCCGACGCGGGTATAAATTTGCTTTATACTTCTTTTTGGTACGCCTATAACCTGGAATTGGACCGGGAGGTACAGGGAACCGACGAGCCGTCGATAATATATGGCCCTTTGTGTATGAATATAGATGTGCTCCACGAAAGCGCCATGCTGCCGCCGTTGGAAAGGGGAACCCGGCTTATCCTTTCACCCGTGGGCGCTTACAATGTTACCCAGTGGCTGCAGTTTATCCAATACCGGCCCAATGTCGTGCTGGTGGCGGAAGACGGCAGCGTCGATATCATCCGCGAAGCCGAAGACTTATCGGATATCCTGAACCGGGAGCGTTTACCGCAGCGATTGAAACCGGCTTCTTCCATTCGTCCTTCTTCCCGGTCTGCCCTGGAATCTTTTATTCGCCCCGGCAGTGCGAATTTTACCTACGCTCCGCAAATCCCGGCGGTGGCCATGAATTAAGGATATAAAAAAGATGAAAAAGGGATATAGAAATGAAAAAAGGATATAAAAATGAAAAAATGGTTTAACACGATTTCCTGTGCTTTTTCCGGTGTGTATTTCCTGCACCGCCCGGTTTTCGGGATACTGGCGGTTGGAATCACCCTGCTCAATCCTCCGGTGGCGCTGGCCGGTTTAATATCAGCGGCATCCGCTTACCTGTTCGCACGTATGATCCGTATGGAAGATGCTTTCTTTAACCTGGGTTTTTATGTATACAATCCCCTGCTGGTAGGGATGTCGATCGGCTATCTATTCAAACCGGCGCCGCAAACCATTCTCTTGAGTATAACCGCCGGGGTGTTTGCTTTTATCTGTACAATGGTTATGGCGAACCTGTTTTCCGCTTATTTGAAACTGCCGGTTCTTAGTTTGCCCTTTGTTTTTATCAGTACTGTCGTGTATTTAGCCTCTTTCAAATATACCCACCTGACAGTTAATGAACTAAATAGGATCGACCTCTTGCACCAGTCCCTGCCGCTGTGGCTCTGCGGATATTTCAAATCATTGGGGGCCATCTTTTTTACTCCGCAAGTGGCTGCCGGCATAGTGATTTCCCTGTGTATCCTGGTATGTTCCCGTATCCTTTTCGTGCTGTCGTTAATGGGATACTATGGCGGAACGGCTTTTACCGCCCTAATGATGGGCGACTTTTCCCAGGCTTTCACCGATATAAACCAGTTCAATGCCATACTTGTGGCTATGGCAGTGGGAGGCGTCTTCCTCATCCCTTCTTTAAAAAGCTATATACTGGCGTTGACAGCCGTCGGCGTATCCACCGTGCTCCTTCATTCGGTGCTTTCTTTCTGGTGGTATTCCAAAATCCCCGGTTTTACCTTGCCTTTTAATATTGCTGTCTTAGGTTTCGTCTATGTCCTGGGATTGGCCCGGTATCCCCTGTTGGCCCGGGTAACGAAATCCACACCCGAAGAAACTCTCGACCGGTATTTATTGAACCGGCGCCGCAGCGGTGAGTTGGACGCGGCCATCATGCTTCCTTTTGCGGGGAAATGGACGGTTTGGCAGGGGTTTAGCGGCAAATGGACCCACCAGGGCAATTGGAAGCATGCTTATGATTTTATCGTCACCGATTCGACCGGGGGCAGTTTCCGCGGCTGCGGTTCCCGGCCGGAGGACTATTATGCCTACGGCAAACCTATACTGTCCCCGGTGCGGGGAAAAGTGGTCAAAACCGTTACCCATCTAGCGGATAATCCCATCGGTCAGCCGGACAAAAAAAACAATTGGGGCAACCTGGTGATTATCCTGGATCGACGCGGTTTTTTTGTAGAGATATCCCATTTCTCCCCCAATTCTATCCGGGTGAAAGAAGGGGAAGAAATCCGCGCCGGCGCCTTCCTGGGTTTGTGCGGCAATTCCGGTTATTCCAACCAGCCTCATGTTCACATCCAGGCGCAGTTGACGGCAAATGCCGGCGCTTATACCATACCTTTTGTTTTTGCCGGTTATACTGTCGATAATTGTTTTTACTCCTACGGCGTACCGGGAGAAGGTAGGGAAGTGGAATCGCTTTATTGGAACTCTGCCCGGGATGCATTTACCCCTGCTGTTCCGGGTGAGGTGCACCGGTACGAGGTGGTAAAGAAAGGGAAAATCATCGATTTTTTGCAATTGCAAGTGGGTGTGTCCGCGGATGGGACGATGTATTTCGATTCGGGCCGGGGAAAACTGTATTTCGGCAGGAGCGGCGGCACCTTCTTTTTTTACAGCCTGGAAGGAAGAGACCCTTATTTAAAGACTATGTTAACAGCCCTGCCTCAACTCCCGCCGGCCTGCCGTAAAACTTTGCATTGGAAAGAACCGCTGCCTGTCAGCGTACTTTTGAGAGGGTGGCAGAAAGCTGTCGTTCAACTTTTTAATTCCT
>JAGLSW010000038.1 GCA_023135565.1 Candidatus Aminicenantota bacterium
TATCGCCTCCCCGTGCGCACGGGGATCCTGCCACGGGCTTAAAGATACCCCAGGGCTTTTAACTGCTTTACCGTATCCGCGCTGATTTTTACCTCTTTCATGGATTTATCCACTTTGGCCGAATCCTTGACCGCCCGCATCAATATTTTCTCGAAATCTATACAAATTTGCCGGAACTTCTTATCTTCATATAAATTGTTTTTTTCTAAAGGATCTTTTTTTAGATCGTACAGCCTCCTGCCGACAATTCCCCGCCAATTGACCCTTTCGGGTTTTTCGGGCTGCTTCATTACGATAATATATTTCAGGTCTCCTATCCTGATCATCTTTTTCTCATGGCTGGACAGCAGTATGCCTTCGGAGATAATTTGCCGGGAAACTTCCCGGGTAGGCTGCTGTAAGAGCGATTCACCCTGCACATAAGCGGGAATATCTACGCGGTAATAATCCAATAAAGTAGGCAGAACATCGATTAGAGATACGGGATAATCTATAGTTTTAGATTTGGCTGTGCGCGGGTATTTGATTAGCAGCGGCACTTTGATGAATTCCTCGAAAAAATTCGTGCCGTGACAGCAGTAAAACTGGTTGGGGAAATGCTCGGCAAAGTGCTCGCCGTGATCGCTGGTAATGATAAAAAACAAATCATCATAAATACCCAATGCTTTGGTTTTGGCGATAAGCCTGCCGATATAGCGGTCCACGTAATGAATCCCGCCGTCATATAAATCCACGCAGTCCCTGAGATTGAATAAGCCCTCCGCCCTGACAAAAGCAAGAAAATCTTTGGAAATTTCGGCGTCTTTGTTTTCTTTGTGGATTTCCCGGAAGTTGTCGATATAGCGGCGTGTCTCCGGGTCGATTTTTTCGTTCTCCAAAAAATAAGAACTGGTGTAGGGAGAATGCACCCGCCAGGTGTGGATAAAGAAAAAAAAGTCCTTATCTTTATTCTTCTCGAATTGCGCCAGCAGCCGGTTAAATATTTTATCGTCGGCAAAAGGATCAACTAACCGGTTGATGTCAAAACCTTTGCCGAAACCTAAGCCATCCGGCAGTTTCGCATATTTTATGGTTTTTATATTGCCCTGCTGTTTTAGGATTTGGGCGGCATTTTTTATCACTTCGTTTACTTGCGGGTAAACTCCCGCCGCGATTTCTTTCCAGGTTTTTGTTATACCGTGCCGGGAAGGGAGGGTGCCGGTCAGCAGGGAGACGTGGCTGGGGATCGTCCACGAACAGTTGGGATAAGCCCCGCTGTAACGAACCGCTTCCGCGGCGAATTTATCTAAAGCGGGCGAAGTGTCGCGCTGATAACCATAGCAGCCCAAATGATCGGCCCGCAGCGTATCGATGCTGATAAGAACGATTTGTTTTTTGCCGGTGAACCGTTCTATTTTCTCACTGTGACCGCAGTTCACCAGCAGCAGGACAACTGTTAGGATAACAAAAAGGCCGGCCGCCTTAGCCATTTTCCCCTGCCCACGTGTAGGGCCGCCGGAGGCAGAAAACTTTTTGAAAGTGTGGCGCAGCCAGAACGCAGTCACTAAGGTCGCGCCCAGATCGGCAGCCGGGTAAGTAAGAAAAATTCCTTTCAAACCGAATAAAGCCTTGAAAACCAGTACAACGGGCAAAAATACCAGTACCTGCCGGGCAATGGAGAGAACAAAACCGGCCAGTCCCCTGCCGATAGCCTGGTAAGTGACGGCCCCGATGATCTGGAAACCGACTAAGGGCAAAAAGGCAAGGATCATCCTCAGTGCGGGGATACCCTGGCTAATCACCAGGGGGTCCCGGCTAAAAATTTTGATGAAGAACCCGGGAAAAACCTGGATAAGAATCCAGCCCAAAGTGCAAAAAACAGTCACTATTTTGAAAGTAGTCCAGAAAGCCTCTTTTACCCGGGTAAGGTTCCGGGCGCCGTAATTGAAACCGGCAATGGGCATAAAGCCCTGGCCCGTGCCGATAATGGGCATAAAGAAAAGCATCATAAGGCGGCTGTTGATGCCCATAATCGCCAGGGCGAAAGCGCCGTAAACGGCCAAAAAGCTGTTGGTTAAAGTGATTACAAAACTAGCGGCAATGTGGCGGGTGAAAGAAGGGATACCGGATTTTGCCAATTCTTGTAATATTTTTTTCGTAGGGAGCACCAGCTTGAGTTTGAATTTGAGATGGCTTTTGGGGCCGGTAAAATAAACCAGGATAACGATAAGGGCAATAGTATTGGCTAAAACCGTTGCCAGCGCCGCACCTTTAATGCCCATTTTCAGGGTAAAAATAAATATAGGGTCTAAGGCGATATTCAGAAAAGTGCCGGTCAACTGGGAAGTCATGGCGATATTGGGGTTTCCTTCGGCCCGGGCGCATTGGGACAATATCAGGTTGAAAACCATGACCGGGATGCCGAAAACGATAATAAAGCCATAATCGTATGCCTGGGGAATGGCTCCGCTGTTCCTGCCGATGACGTCTAACAGCGGTTTTAATTGGCTGAACCCCAGCAGTGTGATAAAAACGCCGACAATCAGCCCTAAGAAGACGGCGCTGGAAAACACATGGTTTGCTCTTTCGTATTCCTTCGCGCCCAGGCTCCTGGAGATGTAGGACATTGCGCCCACGCCGATTAATAGCCCGAAGGCCAGCACGAACATTTGCAGCGGCAGGATCAGGGTCAAACCGGCGATTGCTTCTGTACCCAACCGGCCCACAAAAATAGTATCCACCACGTTATAGAGAGCGATAGCGGTCATAGAAATAATAGAGGGCAGGGAAAAGGAGATGATCAGGGGCAGCATTTTTTGTGTACCCATGCGTTGGATTCGATTATTTTTCATCGGCTATTATAAGTTAAAAGTGGCGCAATTGCAAACCCCACTCGCGTGGCCCCGCACGGGCGGGGAGCCGACTAGCCGCTGCGCGGGGGGACGGCGTCCCCAGCCTATAACCGGCTTCGCCGCAGAGGCAGCGTGTGAGCGCTTTTGATTTTAAATAATTAAAAGTTTTGATCAACCCCACATGCGTGGGGGAGCATTTAGCCGCTTCGCGGCAAGGTGGTGCTTTTGATTCTAAATCATAAAAAGTTTTGATCAAACTTTTTTAAAAGTTTGGCTCCCGGCAGGGCCG
>JAGLSW010000380.1 GCA_023135565.1 Candidatus Aminicenantota bacterium
ATTTTTCAAAAAGAGAATTGCTGGTGTTAGTGCCCCCCCACTTGAAGCCTACCGGAGAAAGTGATATACTTAAGGAGGTAAAATGAAAAACTTTATAATAAAAAATCTTAAAATAATACTTTTTACGCTCAGCATCGTGATTACGATCCTGGTAGGTTCGTTGGTAGGGATTATACTGGTTTACCAGAAAGGCTTTCCCCAGATAAAAAAACTCGAAGACCTCACACCCAAAGTGATGACCACCGTATACGACGATCGCAAAGACCTGATCAAAGAGTTCGCCATCGAAAAAAGAACCATCGTCAAAAGTTCCGATATCCCCAAAGTATTGAAGGACGCCCTGATTGCCGCTGAAGATAACGAGTATTATTCCCATTGGGGCATCAGTTTCAAAGGCATCGCCCGGGCTATTTCCGGGATTATTTTTAAAAAAAACTTAGGCGGCGGCAGCACCATCACCATGCAGTTGGCGCGGAACCTTTTCCTTTATGACAGGAGGCTGGAGCGCAGCTTTTCCAGGAAATTAAACGAAATGCTCCTGGCTATCCAGTTAGAAAAAAGATATTCCAAAGACCAGATACTCACTTTTTACTGCAATTTTATCCCTTTCGGCGGCAGCGCTTACGGCGTGGAGGCCGCGGCCAATCACTATTTCGGCAAAAAAGTGAAAGAAATCAACCTGGCGGAAGCCGCCCTTTTAAGCGCAGTGCCACCCAGCCCCAACGGCAAGTACCATGTGTTCCGGCAGCCGCAAAATTGTATAGATAGAAGAAATTATATCCTGAAAAGCATGTTGAACCTGGAATTGATAACTAAAGAACAGTATGAAGAAGCTATAAAAGTAGAATTACCGAAACGGCCGGCTTCCTTTTTTAAGGAGTCCATCGGGGATTATTTCGTGGAAGAGACGCGCAAGCATATCGAAGCAAAATTTGGCGATAATTTGCTCTACCAGGGCGGGTTAAAAGTTTACACCACCTTAAACAGCGAGATGCAGCGCTGGGCTGAAGATTCCTTACGGGAAGGCCTGCGCAAAGTAGATAAAAGGCGGGGCTGGCGCGGCGTCGATAAATCCTTAAATTTGGCGCAGAAAAAATTAGATGTGGATAAACACCAGCTCCCTTCCTGGCCCAGGCTGCAATTGGAAAAAGGAAAAATCGTTAAGGGCGTCATATTGAAAATTAACGATAAAAGGGCCATCGTCAAGATCAAAGATTTCAAAGGCCGGCTGCATGCCAAATCGGCCAAATGGACAAGGAAAAAATTAAGCAAAATATTAAAAAGAGGAGATATTGCCCTTTTTAAAGTACTGAAAATAAGCGGCGCCTTAAAAGACTATTTAGAAGCCGCGCAAGCAGATAAAAAAATAGATTTAACAGCCCGGAAATATGAACTGGAATTAGGTCTCGAGCAGGAACCGGAAGTGTTGGGAGCCATCCTGGTAGTAGAAAATAAGACCGGCGAAATAAAAGCCCTGGTGGGCGGTTACTCCTTCGCTAAAAAGAAGTGGAATAACGCTACCCAGTCGAAACGGCAGCCCGGTTCGACCTTTAAGCCCATCATCTATACCGCGGCATTAGAGAACGGTTACAACCCCGCCCGCATCATTGAAGATGAATATTTTTCCGATTTCGATCTCCACACCGAAGAACTCTGGGAACCGCAAAACTATCCCCCCGGTTTTTTTGGCCCCTTAACCTTAAGACGGGCCTTAGAAAAATCGCGGAACGTCATATCGGCCAAAATAGTCAAAGATATCACCCCGGAACGGGTAGTGCGCTATGGCAAGCGGTTCGGCATCGAATCGGAGTTAAAGGCTTATATGACCATTTCTTTAGGCGTATTCGAGGTATCCTTAGTTGAGATGGTGGCAGCTTACACTGTGTTTGCCAATTTAGGCGTCCGGGTCAATCCCTATTTTATCAGGAGCATCCGCGACCAGGATAATATTATCGAAGAGGGCATGCCCGAAAGGAAGCAAGTGCTGGAGCGAGAGACGGCATATGTGATGAATTACCTGATGCAGGGTGTGGTACAGTCCGGCACCGGCTGGCGGGCAAAAAAAATATCTAACGAATATAATATCCCCATCGGCGGTAAGACCGGCACCACTGATGAATTTACCAATGCCTGGTTTATCGGTTTCTGCCCTTCTATAACCGTGGGCGTCTGGGTAGGACGTGATGCCGCCAAAGACAGTCTCGGGAGAGGAGAAACAGGAGGAACGGCAGCCTGTCCTATTTTCGTGGATTTTATGGGGAAATATTTCGAGAAATACCCCGAACCACAGGAGTTCAGAAGGCCTTCCGGCGTTATCATGGTGAAAGTCGATAAGTATACCGGTAAGCTGTGGACTGAGGATTGTTTGCATCCTCTATGGGAAGCCTTCCTGCCCGGCACTGAACCTTTAGAATACTGTACCGAAGAGGATCACGAAAAGATTCTCGACTACTATGACGGTAAAGATTTGGACGAAGAAGAGGAACAGCAGCAGCAAGAAGACGAAGAAGGGTAGGGATTAGTTCGCTGCGCTCACATCGGGAAAATGGAATGTTGGAATACCGGAATATTGGGGTTAGGTTGAAACGTATTTCTCCAACACTAATGTTTTTTTGTTATAGAAAGTTTCCAGGAATTAGGAATAAGTAATCGATTTTTTAGTAATCCTGAGTGCTTCCACTATTCCAATCTTCCACTTTTCCAATATTCCATCATTCCGATTTTTTAGGTTCCCCTGTATCGGGCGGCGCCGGCTTTTCAGGCTGCTTTATGAAAAAAAAGGCCATTATGTATTTATCGGGCCGGGTCACTCTAATGCGGAAATATTCATAACCCCGCATCATCGCTTTGCTCAGCCGGTACCTGAATCTTTTATTCCTGCCCTTATAAGGTTTTACCAGTCCCATCTCTTCAAAAAGCAGTTCCCCTTTTTTGCTTAAGATTTGAAAATATGGAACTTCTTCTTTGGAAATTAGGTTAAGCCGGTACACTCCTTTTTTGTAGTCTTTTTGGGCGTGGACAAAGTCCCTGGGGAAATAGATTCTTCCTAACCTGAGCGGTGGCGGCGTAGGCGCGGGCGTCGGAATCGGGGTAGGAGTCGGCGTAGGCACCGGTTTAAGCACTTCTTCACCCACCTGGGGCGGAATTAACGATTCCGGCTGTTTTTCCTTTTCCTTTTCCTGGCTAGAGCCGGAAAAAACGAAAACCGACAAAAAAATTATAAGCAATATTCCTTTTTTCATTTTATTATCCTCATTTCACTATAGATTATAAATTATTTTGTTTTCAAATGTCAAGTAAAAAAAAACTTTTTTGGGGACGGTGCCCCCGGCCGATAAACCCCAGACCGGGAAACAGGATAACGCAAATCTCTTTTGTGAATGTGGAATCCGGTATTGTTAGATTTTCTCTTGTAAGGGGCAGGGAGGCGGCACCCCCAACCTATAACCTCTCTATATTTCGTTTTTGTTTAGGATTCCGCTTGACAAACGGGTCGGCGTCATTTATATTAATTTAGTGGCCGTTAAGTTAACGGGCATTAAGTTAACGGCGGTTAGCTTAGTAAGTTTTACCACAAGCAAAATGAACTAAAATAGGAGGTGACAAAATGGATTTAGAGGTTGTCAAAATCGAAAACCCGGGAGAATTAAATTTTATCTTAGGGCATTCTCATTTTATCAAGACCGTGGAAGACATCCACGAAGCCTTGGTTAACACCGTACCCAACATCAAATTCGGGCTGGCTTTTTGTGAAGCGTCGCAAAAATGCCTGATACGCTGGAGCGGCACCGACGACGAAATGATCGAATTGGCCCAACAAAATGCTAAAAAACTCTCTGCCGGTCATTCGTTTATTATTTTCTTAAAGGATGCTTTCCCTATCAATGTACTGCGCATTGTCAAGCAGGTGCCGGAAGTATGCCGCATTTTTTGCGCCACTGCCAACCCGGTAGAAGTGATTATCGCGAAAACCGGTTTAGGTAGGGGCATCATGGGTGTCATCGACGGTTTGGCGTCTAAAGGCATCGAAAACGAAGCGGACATCGCTGAACGCAAAGATTTCCTGCGCAAAATCGGCTATAAATTATAAAAAAAATTTCACGAAGTATTAGCAAAATGTTGTGAGAAATACGGATTAGCTGTTTTTCATTGAACATTGAAGGTTGAATAATTCATTCAAATAGTGGGCCACGCCCTCTTCAGTAACAGGGGCGATAACCATATCGAATTCTTCTTTTAATTCCGCGGCGGCATTGTCTACCAATACAGGACTGCCCACTATCCACAGCGCCTCCAAATCGTTAAAATTGTCACCGAAGTAAACCGCTTCCGCCGGGGAAATGCCCAGTTCTTTACATAACCTCTCTAACGTTAGGTCTTTGCGCACTTCGGCATGAGTCACTTCCAACCACGAGCCTTTGACTTCCCGGGTATAGATGACTTTGAATTTATCGCCCACGATATCCTGGATAGCACTCCTTACTTTTTGCGCTGCCTCGTCGGGCAGCAGGGTGGAAATACCGGTAATATTCTCCACGTCCGGCAGTTGCTCCAACCTGCGAAAAGCATAAGACAACGGCAGTTCCTCCCGGTAAAAATAAAAATTGCCGAAATCTTCGTTTTTCCCTTTATAAATGATGATGGGAAAATCCTGCTTGTCTAAAAAATCGAAAAGTTCAGTCGCTGCCGTTCCAGGGATGCGGTATTCCCAGACCAGTTTTTTCTCTTTGATGCAGAGAGAGCCGTTCTGGGGCAGCAGCAGCACCCTGTCGTCCAGGTTCGCGGTTATCCTGACAGCGGTATGGTAATTATAGCCGGTAATCAACGCCACCGGGATACCGTCCGCGACCAATCGGTCCAGTACTTTGGCGGTAAAGGGAGGAATTGCCCCGCCGCCCCTAATCAAGGTGCCCCCGATATCCGAGGCTACCAATTTCGGTAAAATGTTTGTTTTTTTCATTATGACAACAACCTGAATCCATAAAGATTGAGATATTTGTCCAAAAGCCGGTAGTCGGGAAACTCCTTGAATATGGCCGTTTTAAAACGCCGGTTATGCCCCCTGATCTTGAGATGCACCAACTCATGGAATACGATATAAGCAACCAAATTCTCCGGCAAAAAACGAAGATATTTGTTGAAAGTTATCATGCCGTTACTGTGACAACTACCCCAACGCCGCTTCATCTTCCTGAATTTTATTTCTTTATGCTTGACTCTCAACTGCCGGGAATATTCTTTAAGATAAAACTCGATTATGTCGATAAATTCACTGTCACTGCGATCTATTATTTCTACTTCCTGGGCCTCATCAACCTGGGACTCTACCTTAGCACACTTCTTCAAAATAGACTCTTTGTGCTCCCGCAGCATGATAAAAGGGTCCATTCTCTTAGGGACAATCAACAGCGGTCCCCCTGCTTTAAATTCAATGCGCGGATATTTCACCTTCCTGCGGCTTACCTCGAAGGCGATACCTTCAAATTCTACTTTTTCCATAAATTTTAACAATCTTACCTCCGCTGACCCTGCCGGGGGCTTGCCTTCGGCGACCCTGCCGGGGGCCAAACTTTTGTAAAAGTTTGA
>JAGLSW010000381.1 GCA_023135565.1 Candidatus Aminicenantota bacterium
AGGGCCGCCGGAGGCAAAAAAATATTTTTTTGGTAATTTATATGGGCGCTTGACAATTCACGTAAAAGTGTGATATACATATTTATGTGAAATTATTTTCGGAGCAAAAAAATGGAACGACAGAATGTTACGATTTCGCTTCCCAAGGTACTTTTGAAGCGGGCTAAAGTGGTGGCTGCGCTGCGGGAGAAATCATTGAGCGAATTGCTCCGTGAATCTCTTGAAGAAAAAGTAAGGGAGACAACCGGTTATAAGAAAGCTAAAAACAGGCAGATCGGGATTCTCCATGAAGGTTTAGACCTCGGCACTCATGGTTCGATCACAGTTTCCAGGGGCGAATTGCATGAGCGATAAGATTTTTCTCGACACCAATGTGATCGTATATGCTTATGATAAATCAGCCGGGGTGAAACATACCCGGGCTAAAGAGATTTTGATCGATTTATGGGAATCGGGATTTGGCGTGATTAGTATCCAGGTTTTGAAGGAATTTTATGTAACAGTTACTCAAAAGATACCCAACAAGCTGGATTCGGAGAGCGCAGCAGAGATTATCGGTGATTTTTTAAGTTGGGAAGTAGTTGTCAATGATGGGTATGATATACTTGAAGCTATTTCTATTCAAAAGAAGCACCGTCTATCTTTCTGGGATTCATTGATAATCTCGGCGGCGCAGCAGAGTGGATGTTCTCTCCTGTATACGGAAGATTTAAATCCCGGTCAAAAAATCAGGAATTTACAAATCAGGAATCCTTTCCAGTTGTAGGCACACTCTGGCTCCAAACAAAAGTTTTTGGAAGTGTCGGAAGAGTGCGGCTCCGCCGCAAGAGGCAGCGTGTGAGCGCTTTTACTTCTAACTCATAAAAAGTTTTGATCAAACTTTTACAAAAGTTTGGCCCCCGGCAGGGCCGCCGGAGGCAAAAAAATAAATTATTATTTTTTTTGCAGTTCGCCCCAGGAGTAATTAGATGACTAAACAACCTAAAAATATAGATGAGTATGTAACCGATGCGGCTTCTATCGAAGCTCTAAAAAAAGCTCGCGACGAGTGCATCGACACTTGCTTCAGCCGCGTCGAAACCCAACGTACGCAGTGCAAATTCGGCAAAGAAGGCGTCTGCTGCCGCATTTGCTATATGGGCCCCTGCCGCATTACTCCCAAAGCGCCGCACGGCGTGTGCGGCGCGGATGCGGCCACCATAGTGGCCCGCAACTACCTGCGCGAAGTGGTGGGCGGCACATCGGCCCATGCAGACCACGGCCGCCACTTAGTGCTGCGCCTGAAACATATCGCCGCAGGTAAGGGCGGCGGTTTCGAAATCAAAGACGAAGAAGCGCTGCGCTATACCGCCAGGCTCTACAGCATCGCAGAAGCCGGGCGCAGCAAAGAAGAAATAGCCCGCGAACTGGCAGACCTTTTCTTGAAAGATTTCACCGCCCAGGAAGAGAAACTCAAAACCACTGCCCTGGCTCCTCTCAACCGGCAGAGTACCTGGGAAAACCAAAAAGTCATGCCTTACGGTATCGACCGCATGGTGGTAGAGTCCATGCACCGCACCCACATGGGCGTAGACCACGATTACCGCAGCTTGCTGCTGCAAGCTTTTCGCACCGCATTGGCCGATGGCTGGGGCGGTTCGCGCATTGCCACTATGGTTTCGGATATTCTTTTCGGCTCTCCCCAGCCGGTGCGCAGCGACGCCAACTTAGGCGTGTTGGAAGAAAAAAACGTCAACATCGTGGTGCACGGTCACGAACCGGAACTTTCCGAAATGCTGGCCGCAGCCTCGTGTGCGCCGGACATTATCGAGTGCGCCCGCGCCGCCGGGGCGGAAGGCATCACCCTGGCCGGTATCTGCTGCACAGCCAACGAAATCCTCATGCGCCACGGCATCCCCGTAGCCGGAAATTTTTTGCAGCAGGAATTGGCTGTAGTTACCGGCGCGATAGAGATGATGGTGATCGACGTGCAGTGCTGTATGCCCAGCCTGCCCGAAGTAGCCAAAGCCTACCATACGGAAATCGTTTCCACTTCCGAAATCGCCAAAACCATCGGCGCCGTCCACTTTACTTTAGATGAAGACAATGCTTTCGAATCGGCCAAACAATTGATCAAACGGGCCATCGACAATTTCAAAAAACGCGACCCGGGCAAAGTGGGCATCCCTTCTGCTAAAAAACCGCTGATCGCCGGTTTCAGTGTAGCAGCTATTAAATACATGCTGGGAGGCAGGTTCCGCGCCTCTTTCCGGCCTTTGAACGACGCCATCATGCAGAACCGTATTTTCGGCGTGGCAGGCATCGTAGGCTGCAGCAACCCGCGCTCGAAAGTAGACGATTACACCAATACCCTGACCGGCCAACTCATAAAAAACAATGTCCTGGTGTTAAAGACCGGCTGCGCAGCTATCGCCTCCGCCAAAAAGGGCGTACTTACTCCCGAAGCCGCCTTAGAAAAAGCCGGCCCGGGCCTGCGCGAAGTGTGCGAAGCAATAGGCATCCCGCCGGTGCTGCACATGGGAAGCTGCGTCGATAATTCGCGCATCCTGGAAGCAGGCACGGAAGTGGTCTTAGAAGGCGGGTTAGGCGACGACCTTTCCCATATCCCGGCAGTAGGCGTGGCCCCGGAGTGGATGAGCGAAAAAGCCGTGGCTATCGGCTCTTATTTTGTCGCCTCCGGCATCGATGTGGTTCTCGGCCACCCTTTCCATATCGGCGGCTCGCAAGCAGTGAGCGATTTTATGAGCGAAGAAATTAAAGAGCTTTTCGGCGCTTCTTTTTATGTCTGCGAAAATCCCCAAAGCGCTTTTGAAACCATCATGGAGATACTGGACAAGCGCAGGGAGAAGTTAGGAATCAATAAGAAAATGGAACGAAAACTAATGGATATGAAAGATAGGAGAAAGCTCGATGTCTAAGATAATATGCAGCAGCGCCATCGACGGCGCAGTGGCCTGGGTTGCCGAAGCCGAAGCCAAACTTTCCGACGCCATCGCAGCCGAAGGCGAATCCACCCCGGTGGCTTTTCCCGGTACCGCTTACTATTTGCCTGTGATCTACTCTTTTTTAGGTGAAAAGATAGAGACGCTGGGTGAATTAAAAGGGATTCTCAAACGCGCCAAAGAGCTATTGCCGCAAAGACCGGCCCCGGACACCTGGCTGCCTTACTTAGGTAATGCCTTAGATGCCGGTGCCGCCGCTCTTTTTGCCTGTGAAATCATCGAAGCCTGCAAATATGTCACCGGCCCCAACCCTGTAGACGGCATCTGGTTAGGAGCCGCCAACGACACCATCATGCGTGAACGGGGCATCGAATTCGTAGACGGCACGGCCCCCGGTTTTGCCGCCATCACCGGCGCCGCGCCGGACAACCGCACCGCGGTCAAAATCGCCAGGGAACTCCAGGAAAAAAACCTATATGTATTTATGGCCGGCTGCAGCGGCGGTAAGCAGTTCGCCGAACAGTTAGCTGAAGAAGGGGTGCAATTGGGTTGGGAAACCCGGTTAGTGCCTTTTGGCCGGGACGTATCGGCCTTGATTTATGCCCTCGGTTTTGCCAACCGCGCCGCCCTCTCTTTCGGCAGTGTCAAGCCCGGTGATTTCCGGAAGAACCTCAAATACAACAAAGATCGTATATTCGCCTTCGTACTGGCTTTCGGGGAAGTGACCCCCGACAAGTACGCCGCTGCCGCCGGAGCCATCAACTACGGTTTTCCCGTGATAGCGGACACCGCTATCCCTGAAATCCTCCCCACCGGGGTTTGCACCTATGAGCACGTGGTTTCCTCAGTTCCTTATGACACCATGGTGGAGAAAGCCTTAGAAGTGCGCGGCTGTAAAGTCAGGATCACCAAAGTGCCGGTTCCCGTTTCCTATGGCCCTGCTTTTGAAGGCGAGCGCATTCGCAAAAAAGACGTGCATGTGGAATTCGGCGGCAACCTCACCACTGCTTTTGAATTTGTCACATCTGTAGATTTAGATCAAATCAACGACGGCGAAATCGACATTATCGGCCCGGACATCGACACCGTGGAAGAAGGTACCGCCCTGCCTTTAGCCATCTGGGTAGAGGCAGCGGGCCGCAAAATGCAGACCGATTTCGAACCCATATTAGAGCGGCAGATACATCATCTCATCAACGGTGCGGAAGGCATCTGGCACATGGGGCAGCGGGACATCGTTTGGACTCGCGTCTCCAAAGCCGGTTTTGCCCGCGGGCTGCGTTTGAAGCACTATGGCGAGATATTGCATGCTAAATTGTTATCCGACTACCCCGCTATCGTGGACAAAGTCAAAATCACCATGATTACGGACAAGGCTGAAGTAGAGAAGCGGGTAGCCATAGCCAGGAAAATTTATGACGAACGCAACCGCCGGTTGGAATCCATGACCGACGAATCGGTGGAAACTTTTTATTCATGTTTATTGTGTCAATCTTTTGCCCCCGATCATGTATGCATAATCACCCCCGAACGGTTAGGATTATGCGGCGCATACAACTGGTTGGACGGCAAAGCCGCTTATGAGATCGACGAAACCGGGCCCAACCAGCCGGTCAAAAAAGGCGACTGTCTCGATCCTGTCAAAGGCGTCTGGCAGGGCATCGACGACTATGTGTTCAGTAACAGTCACAAAACGGTTTCCAGTTTTAGCGCCTATTCCATCATGAACCGGCCCATGACGAGCTGTGGATGTTTTGAAGTGATCTGTGCGTACGTGCCCGAATGCAGCGGCGTCATGGCAGTTAACCGGGAATTCCAGGGCGACACGCCCGTGGGCATGACCTTTTCCTCCCTGGCCGGTAATGTCGGCGGCGGACAGCAGACCCCCGGATTTATGGGCTGCGGGAAAGTATTTCTCACCTCCAGGAAGTTTTTGTATGCCGAAGGCGGATTTAAGCGTTTAGTCTGGATGACCAAAGAACTCAAAGAGCTCCTGGCCCCGGACCTGCAAAAACGTTTTGCTGAGCAGGAAGCGCCCGATTTATTTGATAAGATAGCTGATGAAACGGTAGCTACCGACCCCCAGGCTATCAGGGAGCACATGGAGAAAGTAGGTCATCCCGCTTTACAGATGGAGGACATGGGTAAATATGCTGAAGAAGCTCCCACCGCCGGGAGCGAGAACCAGCCTGAAACGGTCAACGACGGACGTACTCACTTACCGGCAGACCACGAAACTAATCAGAAGTTTTTGGAGGTGTCGGAACCTTTTTTCCAAAAAGGTTCTGACCCGCCGGAGGCAAGAAATATAATAACTCCCGAGCTGGTCTCTCAAATCAAAGAGCAAGTGACCAAAGAAATAGTCCGGGAATTAAAAACCACCATGACGAAAGAGATAGTCGGCGAAATTATCGGTACGCTGCGCAGCAGGTTTTTAGGCGAAGCAGGGGAAGTCCCGTCCGCGCAAACAGGCGCGGAAGAAGCCGCGGCAGGCGTTCCCGAAGGTGGAGTAGAAGCACTTTCCGCTGAACCCGAAGCAGTAAAAATAAAAGCCTCTGAACGAATCGGTCAAGTGACGACTTTTAACATCCGCCGGGAATCTTGCGAAACGCCAATCTGGGAAGTGAAGCTCGGCGCTAACAAAGAGGAAGGCGGCACTCGCGGCAGGACGTATACTATCGGCGGTGAAACCTGCATGCCTTTTCATCTTTTCGAAGGCGACATGGCTTACCGGCCTTTGGTGGCTATGGAAGTATTCGACAACGTTTCCGCGAAATATCCCCCGGTTCTCAGGGAAATCTACGGTGATTTATTAGATAGTCCTGCCCGCATGGCGCAGGTGTGTGTCGAGAAATACGGCGCTGATCTCATCAGTGTGCGCTTGGAAGGCACGCATCCTGAGAAAGGCAATCGCACTCCCGAACAAGCTGTACAGTTAGTCAAAGAAGTGCTTATCGCCGTAGATGTGCCTCTTATTATCACCGGGCACAGTCATTTCGATTCTATTAATGAAGTGATGAAAGCCGTGGCTCAGGCTTGTGCCGGGGAGAATCTTTTGCTCAACTGGGTAGAGCAGGACAATTACCGGACTATTGCCGGAGCGGCTCTGGCTTACGGTCATACGTTGGTTTCGCAGAGTCCTATAGACGTGAACATTGCCAAACAGATGAATATTTTGCTGACCAACATGGACATCAAACCTGGGAAAATCGTAATGGATCCCATGACCGGCGCATCCGGGTACGGTATCGAGTATACTTATTCGGTAATGGAGCGGATTCGTCTTACTGCTTTAAATGGAGATAAAATGCTGGCTGGGCCCATGATAGTTACTCCTGGACAGGAGTGCGCTAAAATAAAGGAATTAAAAGCAGGCGAAAAAGATTTTCCCACCTGGGGTGATTTAAGTAAGCGGGCTGTACTCTGGGAATTAACTACAGCTTTGAGTTTATTGTACAGCGGCGCTGATTTGTTAATCATGTATCATCCCGAAGCTGCAAGAACGATAAAGAAAACGATAAACAAATTGTTAGACAAATAGGGTGCGGCGTATCCAGCCTATAAGCAGCGTGTGAGCGCTTTTGATTTTAAATTATCAAAAGTTTT
>JAGLSW010000382.1 GCA_023135565.1 Candidatus Aminicenantota bacterium
CCCCGGCAGGGTCGCCGAAGGCAACTCAATAAAAGTGAAACACGATGATAGCGATTGATTATCTATTTATTATACTTTATTTTGTTATGGTGCTGTGGTTAGGATTCCGTTACCGAAAACGCGCCTCTTTGAATTTGGAATCTTATTTTTTAGGCGGCAAGCGGATGCACTGGCTGGCCCTGGCCATGTCCGGCTCGGTTTCTACTTTCGATATAACCGGCACCATGTGGATCGTATCCATGATGTTTGTCCTGGGCATGAAATCTTTATGGATTCACTGGATGTGGGGCTGGATGATGGGGGCTTTTTGTTTGGCTTACATGGGGAAATGGGTCAGGCGCTCCAATGTGATGACCGGCGCGGAATGGATGATCACGCGCTTCGGCGACGACAAAGGCGGCAAAGTAGCCCGCACTGCTTATGCTTTAATGGCAGTCATCACTTTGGCCAGTTTCATCGGTTATGCGTTCCAGGGCATCGGCAAATTCGCCTCCGTGTACCTCCCTTTCTCACCGGCTGTCTGCGCCCTGCTGATCATCGGCGTCACCACCCTCTACGTGGTCTTGGGCGGGCTGTACAGCGTGGTGGTGACCGACGTCATACAAACTATAATTCTTACTCTCGCCAGCATCCTTATTGCAGCCGTAGCCTTCTATCATCTATCGCCCGGCACGCTGCACAACCTGCTCCCCCAGGGCTGGGAATCATTAACCCCTACCTGGCGGCTCCCCGAACTGGCCGGTACAACCGGCAGCCAATACGAATGGTTCGGAGCGCTGGTAATGGTATGGGTGATCAAAGGTTTCTTACTGAATGCCGGAGGCCCTGCGCAGATGTACGATTTCCAGCGTTTCCTGGCAGCCCGCGACGAACAAGACGCCGCCAAAATCGGCGCAGTCTGGAGCCTGTTTTTGGTGGTGCGCTGGGGCATGGCAATGGCTATCGTGCTGCTGGCCCTCTCCGGCATCGGCGACGTTAACGACCCGGAGAAAATAATGCCCTTAG
This sequence comes from Candidatus Aminicenantota bacterium, assembly GCA_023135565.1. Classification (GTDB taxonomy): domain Bacteria; phylum Acidobacteriota; class Aminicenantia; order UBA2199; family UBA2199; genus JAGLQA01. Next base: position 1,006 of record JAGLSW010000382.1, read on the forward strand.
TGCTCCAGGAATATTTGCCCCCCGGTATTCGCGGCATCGTGATCGCCGGTCTACTGGCCGCATTCATGTCCACTTTTAGTTCCACCGTAAATAGCGGCGCATCCTATATTATCCGGGATTTTTGGCAGCCTTACTTCCGCCCCCATGCCAGCCAAAAATCCCTGGTTACAAGCGGCTATATCGCCACCATAGCCATTGTTCTCCTGGGGTTGCTCATCGGTTTCCAGGCCGGATCCATTCACCAGATTTGGAGCTGGATGATGATGGCCTTAGGCGGAGGCGTCGTTTTGCCCAATGTGCTGCGCTGGTACTGGTGGCGACTCAACGGCTGGGGGTATGCGGCAGGCACATTAGCCGGGATACTTTTTTCCTTAGTGGCCCTTTTTATACCCGAACTGCCTATGTATGTAGTATTTCCTATTGTTGCCGCCGCCTCCCTGGTAGCCAGCGTTATCGTGTCTTTGACCGGCCCCGCCGTAAACCCGGAAATTCTTAAAACATTTTTTAAAACAATCCGCCCCTTCGGCTGGTGGAAACCGGTACGCGAACAATTGCAAATGTCCGGCGATCCCGGCGCCGCTGCACGCCCCACAGGAGAAAAAACGGGGCGGGTTATACTGAATGTAGTCCTGGGAATGATCGCTGTCTTATCGCTCTACTTAGCGCCTATGTACTTAGTGGGACACTGGTACCTTTATGCGGCTGTCTGCTTAGGAACAGCGTTAGCAGCAGTGGGAATTTTGTACCGCACCTGGTACCTGCCGGTAATAAAAAAACGGGAATAAAACACCATGCCTCCGGCGGCCCCACGCGCGT
>JAGLSW010000383.1 GCA_023135565.1 Candidatus Aminicenantota bacterium
TGGACTTCCAAAAACTTCTATTTAGGGGCCGGTCGGGGGGCGTCCGCTTTTTTTTAAGCTCGTGCAATTTGGCGGTTACAAATTTCGGGCAAACTACCGAATAGCCTAACGAAAGATGAGGCGTGGCGTTTGGATAATCACGCAGCATGCGGTTATCCTTGTGGGGGAACTTCTCCCGCAGGGTGACTTTACCGAAATGTGCCAAAAACATCAGGTTCTTAGCCATGGCTGTGGTGGTAATCTTACCGTCGCAAGCATGAGCGCGGTTAATAGGCGAAGAAGCCCATAAATTTACCCCGGCTATAGCGTCGATAAGCCCTTTGTACTTTTGATAGAAACGATTAAAGGCGATATCCCGGTTCCAGGGGCTGAAAATAAGATCATATGGGGCATTGTCCGCATTGGGTATATACTCTTTGCGCACTTCCGGGTCTTTGTTATTGTTGTTGCTCCAGAAAAAACCTTCAGTGCCGCCGGGGAAAAAACCACTGCTGCTGCGCCACAGTTTGCTCTTCTTAGTGCCTAAAAGAAAAATAGCTACCTCGTTGGTTTTGGCGTCGCCGATCAACCAGTCGTTGGTGTACATGCCGTTGTTTTTATACTTGAGAATGCGCACCACTTCGTCGATAGAACTTCCATACTGGGCGGCTTTACGAATGCGATTGGACTGGGGTGTGCCGTCTAAATCAAAGGGAGTCTGCGAGACTGTAGTTTCGCCGATCATGATCCCGGCGCTGTTCACATAAATGTCGGCGCCGGAGTGGATGCCGCCGGGAAAGGTTTCATAAACCACCCGGTTCCCTTTTTCCGGCTGCAAATCACAGATAACGTTCCAGTGCACGCCGGTATAACCGCTCCACATGAATATCTGCCCGAATACGATTTCTCCGTTTTTAGTGGCCGGGCCGTTGGCCACAAACCCGGAACACTTGTGCTCTTTTAAGGGGATGTTTAGTTCGTCTTCCGCTTTCAAGAAACTCCGCCCGCTCAGGGCATGTCCGGTGCGGCGCAGGGCGCTGTCTACCTGACCGATGTCGATGACCGAGTTCAGGGTGACGATGTCTAAGAAATCTACCGGCCTGCCGTCGAATGCGGCGTTGTTTTTCGCGGCGCCGTCGGCGATGCCTTTCATCTCTTCTAAATACTCCGCTTCGTACTTGCGCAGCATGGCGGTATCGGTGAAACGGCGCAGTTGATCCCAGCCCCGGTCCGGCCTGTCGTGATCTTCTTCGTAAGCCAGTTTTTCAATATATGAGACGATCTCTTCGGCCAGCAGATAACCGTACTGGTAACCGCGTTGGTAAGGTTTGCCTTCGATGTGTACAAAAATCCAGCCTTTATCGTCATAACGGTATGCCGGGCCGAACCAACTGACTGTTTCCATGGGGACATAAGCGCCGATGTCCGAAACTTCCAGCAGTTGGATGTCATCGAACCAGGCGCTGCCTGTCGCTTTGCCGTTAAAACCCAGGTGCAGGCGCACCCGGTCTATAGGCTGCGTGGCGATAAACAGGACGCTGATTTCTTTCCAGTCCTTATCTCCGCCCACGGCGGGAGAGTGGTTGGTAAAAGGAAAGGAAGCCATGGTCAAACATGCGGCGGCGGGGGTAGGATAGCGGTCTATGGGGTCTGTTGTCGCTCCCGCGGTTTTGATCCAGCCGCTCAAACGGTAGAGCTGCCCTACTTTTAAGGAAAGGGGCAGGGAAACAACGGTACTGCGGTCTCCCTCCCGGTGCCGCATCAGCAAACCGGCAGAAGATTCGTGGCCTGTGTTTTTGTCTATTTTGATCAGGCTGCCGGGCGCGCCGGTTTTGCTTTTTTCGATTTGCCAGTGGGCAATTATATCTTCTGCCGCTGTGGTTTCAAAGCCCTTATTGGCTATTTTGATCTTCGTTTCCCCGGCATAGGCATGATAAGCCGGTATCAGGAGAACGATCAGGATTAACACTATAACATTTTTTGTTCTATTCATAGTCACCTCGTTTTATTAATAATTTGTAAATATTTACATAGAATAAGCGGCTTTTTGCCGCAAATTAACAAAAATTATGGGGGTTGATTTTACACATGTACTATTTTAAACCAATTATTGTAGAATTTCAAGCCTATTTTTTTGAGACGCAAGGTTTTGTGTCGCCAAATAGGCTAAAATTTATAATTACCGGTAAAAAAAACTTGAAATTTTCTCCAGGTTGTTTTATCATTATAGGTTAACAAAAAAAACAAAATACTATCGGTACTATTCATGGAGTAACTATGGAACAAGCAGAAATCGGGATCATCGGAGGCAGCGGCTTCTACCAGATGAAAAATATAGAAAATTCATGCTATATCGAAGTGGAGACGCCTTTTGGCCGGCCTTCGGAAAAAATCCTATTAGGCACGATAAAAGGAAAACAGGTTGCTTTCCTATCCAGGCACGGCATCGGACATCGCCTGAACCCTTCGGAAGTCAATTACCGGGCCAATCTTTTTGCTCTAAAAAAATTAGGAGTGGAAAGATTACTCTCGGTTTCCGCCGTGGGTTCCCTACAAGAAGAATTAAAACCTATGGACTTAGTGATCTGGGACCAATTTGTCGATAATACTTTCAAACGCGAAAAAACCTATTTTAATCGAGGTTTTGCCGCTCATGTGTCGATGGCTGAGCCCACCTGTCCCGATTTAAGCGGCCTGGCATTCGAGACTGCAAAAAAAATAGGCATCACTGTTCATAAGGGCGGCACTTTGTTTAATATGGAAGGTCCCCAATTCTCTTCACGGGGGGAATCTTTTATTTACCGCAAGTTAGGATTGTCTATAATCGGCATGACCCAGGCAGTGGAAGCAAAACTGGCCCGGGAATTGGAATTTTGTTTTGTGCCTCTCTCTTTTGTTACCGACTACGACTGCTGGCACGAAGAAGCCGACGCCGTCACCGTGGACATGGTGATTGGATACCTGGATAAAAACGTAGAGAACGCCGGGAAATTGATCGCTGCTTTAGTCGAAACCATTGCCGAAGAGAGGACAACTTGTAACTGCGCCGAATCCCTAAAACACTCGATTATCACCAATCCCGATCTAATAGCGGATGAAACCTATAAAAAGCTGGAACCCATAATCGGGAAATATATCACGGGGACAGCGTAACATAAGGGGGTAAAATGGTTATGGAAAGCCCAACATCGCAAATCGACGAAAGAGAAAGCGCTATCCGCGACGTAGACCGGCGCATAGAACAGTTGAGAATCCAGTACACACTCTTTTTCTCAGGGGAACTGGATATACCGCCGGAAACTGAGCGGGAAGCTTTAGAAAAAAAAGTGAGAAACCTGCAGTTTTCAGGTCAAAGGGCAGCCCGGCTGAACCTTTTGGTAAATAATGTATCCTCCAAATTTGCCCTTTACAATAACATGTGGTTAAAAAAACTAAACGAAGTAGAAACCGGTATCGTTATTTTAAAGAGAAAAAGTAAACCCACTGCCGGGGACCCGGCCCAACCCTGGAATACCAAAGTGTATGGCGTCACTTTAAACGAGGAGGACTCTTTCGATAATCTTTACAATAAATACTGCGATCTCTTCCCCAAAGCCTCTTCCCAGAAAAAAATCAATAAAGAGTCACTTATAAATTCCATCAAAACAAAGATGATCTCCTCCAACCTGGTAGACGCCAAAGCCGCTATCTCGGTGAAAGAAGGAAAGTTGAAAATCCGGCTGAAAAAGTAATCCCAAACTCCCGGGTACGGCATTTAGAGGAAAATCCGGGAAAAAATTTGACTAATGCGCTTGAAAACGTTAAAATATGAAGGTGAAAAAATTTGTTCTTGTTTTGGTTCTAATTAGCGCCTTAAGCCTGACATTAGAAGCAAAATATAAATTTGAAAAATTTTATCTAAGTAATGGCCTTACCGTAATTTTATCTCCCTCGAATAATTCCGCCGCGGTCTGTGTCCTGCTTTATCACAAGATAGGAACCCGGCATGATCCACCGGGACTGCATGGGGCAACCTACCTATACCGCAACTTAATGCATTTGGGTACCAGGACTTTCGATCCCTATGAACGGTTTTTGTTTGTAAAAAGACACGGGGGAATCAGCAACCGGCAGGTGAAGCATGATAACTCCATATTTTACCAGGTAATGCCCGAAGCGGAGCTAAATAATGCCTTATGGCACGAAAGCGAAAGGATCAGTTCTCTCAAACTGACGGACAGGGCTATCGACACCCACAAAAACAGCGAGTATAGAAGAATCTATAGTACGATAAACGGGAATGTAAACGCTGCCGCCAATCGTTGGATAAAATCCGTGGTATTTGCGGACACGGTTTATCAAACACCGGAATACGGCAGCCTGGAAGCCATCGGCAGTTTTGACAACCGGGAGATAAAAAAACTATACCAAAATTTCAAAAACCCGGCGGATATCGTCCTGATTATCGCCGGTAATTTCGATAAAACCATGGTCAGAAAGTCCGTGGACAGGTATTTTGCCCCACTCCCCGCCGGCAAAAGAGATCCCCGGGAAAAACTTAACATCCCGGCGCCCAGGAAGGAATATGTCTATAAAAACTGGCTGAGAAAAGATATCCCCTACCATTTTGTAACGTACGGCATAAGGGCGCCTTCAAAAAGAAGCCAGGATCACCTCTATTTTAATTTTGTCAAATATTACTTAGTGGATGAGAGAATCTCGAAACTTGAAAAAATCCTGAGCCGGAAAAATAATTTAGATGTTACTATTAATTCCGAGTATACCAATCATTTCGACTGCAATGCACTCATCATTAAGATATCGACCGCCAACAGGGAAACCCTGGAAACGGTAAAATATGTCTTAGCTAAGGAATTCGACGCCCTGTTGTCTAAAGCTCTCTCCCAGTCCGAATTAAAAGCCACCAAGTCTTTAATGGAAATCGATTTCAGGAAAAATATGGCGCTGCTCGAAAAACGAAGTATCATCGCCGCGGAAAATTTTCATATGTTTGCCGACTTAGATTTCGAAGCGGAATATATAAAAAGAATTAGGGGGATTACTACTTATAATATATTGGATATAAGTAAGAAATATCTGAACGAAAAGAACCGGGTGATCCTAAATGTGGTTAAACAGTAAAATTAGATCGACAAAGCAGTATCTTGTTTTTTCCTGTTTGTTTTTTGTCCTGGCAAATCCCGCCGCGGCAAACAGCGAAAAATCCTCTTTCAATTTATCGACGGGCCTGGAAATAAAGATCATAAAAGACAAAAGTATGGATTTTGTCTATGCCGAGCTCTTAATATCCTATAGAGACAAAAAAATAAACCCGGTCATTCCCCATCTTACGATGCTCGATGTTTTCGACAAAGATGTGAACCGGTCCGGCACCAACCTGTTAAGCACGTTGAAAAAATTAGGTAACGATTTCGAAATAGAGCATAGACCCGACTATCTTTTGTTTAAAATAAATTTCCTGTCGGACAGGATGCGAGTGTTCGCGCAATTTTTGAAAAGCCTGTATACCTATAAAGCCTTCACCTTAAAGAAACTTAATTACAGCATTTCTAATTACTGGAAGCTTTTACCGGACAGAAAAGATTGGCAGAAACAGGCCGCCATCCAGGTGGCTTACAGTAAGTTTTTCTCCGGCCAATTACTGGGGAACGCCCTGATCGTTCCCGCCATGCTGAAAAATATAAACCTGGCCCAGTTACGCTCTTTTTATCAAAAAACCTACACCTTACCGAATTCTCTGCTGATAATCAAAGGGAACCTGGAACCCGGCTATGTCGTGGGAACGATTAACAGGGCCTTGAAATCTTTTAAAAAAAAGGAAAGAAAGCGGTATGTGAAAGAAGCCTTGAAAATCAACGGCCGGCGGGAAGTGATTATCTATAACGTTAACACCGGCAAGCCGCCGCTAATATTCTGGTTCGAGGCGATACCTCCATTAAGTCACCCCGATCATATTCCCCAGCGGGTATTAAACGATATGTTGTTTGCCCGGCATGTGGGCCGTTTATCACGCAGTGTTAGGAATGGGGTTAGAATTTCTCAATTAGAAACAGAAATTTATCACCACCGGGGAGTTTCGTTAATCTGTAATTGTATCAAGCTGAATTATAAAGATATCCCGGGATTTATCGGCGCCGTAGATTTTGAAAAACGGAGGTTAAAAAAGATAAGCAGGAAAGATTATTTAGAAGCCAAAAATCACTTTTACGGCAGTTTGAAAGTAGCCACCCGGAAAGTTGAAAATGATGTCATCCTGGAAAGGGATAGTTCTTTGTTTCGTCCTGATGAAGAAAACCGTTCGGTATCTTTTGCGCGGATATCGCAGCAGTTAACTTTAGAGAGGTTAAATACCGCCGCCCCTGATTTTGTGCAGGGCACTATTGTTATCCTAGGGAATGCCGGTTTGATAGCCCGCTATTTAACGGGATTAAAGTTCAGGATTACCGGCTACATCCGGTAGGGCCCCACCACGTGTGGAGGGGTTAAGCCGCTTCGCAGCAGGGAGCAGCGTGTGAGCGCTTTTGATTTTAAATTAACAAAAGTTTTGATCAAACTTTTTCAAAAGTTTGG
>JAGLSW010000384.1 GCA_023135565.1 Candidatus Aminicenantota bacterium
AACGCCTCCCCACGCGCGTGGGGCCCCCGGAGGCATAGGAGTAATTAAAAAATGAACGAAGCATTAGAAAACAAGAAAGTCAACGTCATAGCGATAATATTAACTATTATTATATCAATCGGTTTTGCCTGGGCTATATGGCAGTTATCGGGGCTTCACTCAAAGCAGGAAACTTTGGCCCGGTCCGGCATCCAGGCGAATGAGCTCGCAGCTTTTCGTTATTTAAAACGAATTGCCGCCGCCCAGGAAGAATACAAAGATAAAGATTGGGACGGGGACGGGCGCAAGGTTTACGCCATGTTTTACGTGCATTTGTGGAAATCGGTAACGGCGCAGGGGGAACCTATCGCCGTCGGTTTAATCCCGAAGCGGCTCGGTTTTGCCATGGATAATTCTAACCCCCTGGGCGGTTATTATTTTATGGATTTGCGCAAACGGGTGTTGGAAAACCGCATTCGGCGGGATTTCGATTACGGCAGAGAGTGGGGTGCGGCAGCCATTCCAGGCACCCGGGGCAGGAGTGGGGTATTGACTTTTGTGATAGACCAAAGCCGGGCTATCTATGCCACTTCGACTTTTCACATCGAGCCGGAATATCCTTTTGCCCCGGAAAGGAACGGCTGGACCAAAATCTCCACGATAAAAGAATTAAAAGACTTCCAAAAAAAAGTGAATTACCCGGTGGAGTAGTTATTTTGAAATTCAATACCCGGCCCCCTGGTTTTCCCCGGTGTAACAAAACATTACACTTGCGGAAATCATTTACTGAAAAGGCTTTACGTCTTTTTGAAGGGGAATCCGGGCGACCCCGGCTAAAAAAGTGTAACATTTTGAATGTCGCGATAATTGCCTCGAATCGTTTGATATACCAGCTTTTTGGAGAAAAATTCGACAACCGGGCGCCAAGAAGTGATACAAAATGTTACAGTAACGATTCCCGGCGCATCTAAGCCTAAAACCGCTTACACCGTGTTAATAAAGGTTTTTGGGCGGCAGAAACAACTTTGGCATCAAACTTGCTTATACTCTATATGGTTTTAGAGGCTATTATTAAAAAAAGCGGACGGCGTCCGCGCCGCGTGCTTTGTTTTTTTAGCAAATTTTTACGAAGTATTAATAAAAAAGGAGAAAAATCATGAAGAAAAAAAACTTCACAAAAGTATTCAAGTTAAACAAAGTAACAGTTGCGAATTTAAGTTCTAAGGAGATGAAAGAAAGCCGGGCCGGTGGTGACAAAACCGAACTGGGTGTAAGTTGTGACACCGGGAATCCCTGTTGTAATACTATACCACCCCGCTGTATCATCGGCTAATTAAAAACACGGGATATCCCCTGGGGACAGGTAGTGGCTTTAAGGTTTATTACTCGCCTGTCCCCTTTTTTTTACACCGTGCAGATTTTCGAAGAGTTCTGTAAATTAGGCGGGAAAGGGGCGATCATATTTAGCGACGGTTTAGAGTTATTGGAGATGTTTAACGCCGATAATCTCGGCATCTCCTTCAATTAAAAGCACGAGGGCAAGAGAATTATAAGATTATCTTAAGATCGAGCCTGCGTCAACGTTCCTCTCCCCGTTTCCCTTTTAAATGAATGTTTTCTTAGAGGCAGAAAACCCTAAAATTCAAGACCTGACCCCCGAGGTGCGTTAATATAAAAAAATAGTCGAGTGCCGAGAAATTATCAATGTGAAGGGTTATGGTATAAGATGATTAAAGGGATTTGATTTTTCCAATTATTCTAAAATTATTAAAATTTAAGAGTTACTATTAAAATCAAATCCCTTTATTTGTTGATGGGAATTATACCCGGGTTACATTAGCGGCATAATCGCCTTTATCGCCCTGTTTAATATCGAATTCAACGGCTGAGCCTTCGTCTAAAGACTTGTAGCCATCTCCACGAATTTCATTGTGATGAACAAAAATATCTTTGCCATTTTCCATCTCAATGAATCCGTATCCTTTTTGGGCACTGAACCATTTTACATTTCCTTTGGACATAGTTGTTTACTCCTGTTTAAATTTTCCCGCAAATAGAGGCCGAAGTCCTAAATTATTCAATAAAGTTTCGATTTTTTTTGAAAAAAAAAGTTCTCACGCCCTTATTTACAATGAAACGGTAGTATAACCTATTCTTTACCAATTGTCAAATAAAATTTTTTTTTTGCTATTTAAAATTCAAAAGAGCAAACCCTGGTGGTGGGATAAGCAAAAATCCCTCCTGTGTAGTTGACAATTACTTTGAAACGTTTTACTATAATGGCATGACAGCAACGGATGTAACATCGAAGCCGCTAAATGAAGTAACAGCTCTGCTTGTGGGCAGCGGGGGGGCAGAACCGTCGTTCGAGTTCGACCACGAAAATTCCTTAAAATTTGTGTTCGAGTATGATCTTTTGCCCAAGAGTGTGATGCCGCGGTTCATAGCCGGGATGGATAAAGACATCTACAAAAAATTGCAAAGGCGCACCAGCGTGGTATTAGCTGATAAAGGCTTGTCTTCCAGCGCTGTAATCAAAGTCGATGAGCGTGATAAAAAGGTATATATCTATGTTGATGGCGATCAAAAACGGGACTATCTTGCGATTATCCGCAAAACCTTCCGGGACATCCACGACAGTTTCGAGAATTTGGAAGTAAAAGAATTGATTCCCCTGCCCGGCAGCGAGGAAACCGTTGATTATTACGAACTGCTCGGTTATGAACGAGCAGGCAGGGATGAGTACTTTTCCGGGAAATTGGAAAAGACTTTCAGTATCTCAAAACTGCTCAACGGCATCGAAGACCCGGGGAGGCGTGGGTTTGGGCGGTGGAAACGGCTGCTTTCCAAAAAAGATTTACTGCCCGGTGCTGAAAAGAGACGTTTTTCTTCTTATGGCCCTATCAACACGAAGCTGCACTACTATGTTCCCAGGGATGACCTTATTAACAGCGCCTATCGAAACTTAACGGGATCCCGCCGTGAAGGCGGCCATTACATCACTGTCTGGGCGCCCCGGCAAACCGGCAAAACCTGGGTAATGCAGGAATTGGTAGAGATAATAGAGCAAGACCCCACACCCTATTCCGTCGGCATATTCTCCATGGAACGGGGCAAAAAAGTAAAAAATACAAAAACCATCCTGGAAATATTTACCGGTAAGTTGTCCGAGGTATTCCAGGTAAAATTTCCAACTATTAAAGAGTTCAGGCAAATCCCGTCGTTGTTTACGAAAGACTATTTCCAGGAGCCGGTTATCCTAATTATCGACGAGTTCGACGCCCTACAAGAGGAATTTATTAACGATTTTGCCGCTGTATTCCGCGATATGTTTATCAGCCGCTCCAACGAAAAGAATAAGGCGAGCCGGGAAAAAACCTGCCTGCTTCACGGCCTGGCCCTGGTGGGAGTGCGCAGCGTGGTGGGTATCGAAAACACCAGGGGTTCTCCCTTTAACGTGCAGCGCAGTGTTCATATTCCTAACCTGACCTATGACGAAGTGAAAGAGATGTTCAGCCGGTACGAAGAGGATAGCAGGCGCAAGATCGAAGCAGAAGTCATCGAGAAACTTTTTTATGAAACCAACGGACAGCCGGGATTAACCTGCTGGTTCGGGGAACTGCTCAGTGAAGGTTTCGAAGGTTACACTGTGGATGCGTCGAAACCGGTTACTAAAAGAGATTTCGAGATCGTATACGCAGCCGCCACCTATGCGCTGCCCAACAACAATATCCTGAACCTCATCAGCAAAGCCAAACAGGAACCCGAAAAAAATATGGTTCTAAAGATGTTCCAAACGGATGAGAAAATCGAATTCCGTTTCGACAATAAGGCAATGAACTCCTTATATATGAACGGCATAGCGGACCGGGAGGTGGTGGAATATACTCATCATTATCTTAAGTTTTCCTGTCCTTTTGCGCAGAAAAGATTGTTTAATTATTTTTCCGATGAACTGTTCAACGAAATGGGCACCCTGGTAGAACCTTTCGCTAAAATCGACCATGTCATTACCCCCAGGGATATGAACATCCGGGAACTGATGAAACTTTATGAAACATACCTGGGAAAAAATAAATCCTGGCTTTTCAAAGACGCCCCCCGGCGTAGCGACCTTAAAATCTATGAAGCAGTGTATCATTTTAACCTGTTTGCTTATCTAAAAGAGTTTTTAAGGAGTAAGGGCGGGAATGTTCTCCCGGAATTTCCCACCGGGAATGGGCAAATCGACCTGTTCATTAAATACAAAGATAAGGTTTACGGCCTCGAATTAAAAAGTTTTACCGACCGGGCGGGCTATAAAGCAGACTTAGAGCAGGCAGCCGGGTACGGCAAAAAACTGGGCCTTGCCGAAATCTTCCTGGTTATTTTCGTAGAGAGCATTGACGACGAAAACCGGCGTACTTATGGAAAGGACTACAAAGATGCAGCCGGTGTCACGGTGAAACCTATCTTCATCTGTACCGGTGTTCTATAGCATATAAGAAGGTCCCGTTTTTTTTACGTTTTTTTAGGATGAGATTTGCGTAATTTTCAATTTTGTTATAAAATAATATACATTCATGAAATGCTAACCGGTTGAACCGGGCAAAAAATTCAAACAAGGAGGACAACCTATGGCTGGTTTTGAAGGCACTAAATGGGCTGCCAAACAATTGCTCTATAAATTAAAAGACAAATCCGTGGAATTACAGGACGTAGACGCGAAAGTCTATGCCGTATCCCGTTCTATTCATTACGGGTTGTTTTTGGCATTTGAAGGAATTCGTTTTTTTTGTAAAAAAAATAAACAGGGAAACGTCGAGGCAATTTTCCTGAACCTGCACAAAAACCTGGAACGTTTTAGACGCAGTATTTCATTCAACCTCAGCGCCGAACAGCAGGGAATAGTACCGGCTGTGACCGAAATCGAAGAGGTGCTGCTCGGTTATTTAAAAGATGAATCGATGAAATCTTTCCTGGAAAGAATGGCTGACAGCGGCGCTCAGGGTTATTTGCGACCTTTTACTTTCGATGAAGCGCGTTCTATCGGTGTCACTTTCCCGGAGAAACCCGCTATCAGGGCGGTGGTTTGTAGGTATGACAGCTACTTAGGCGAACCTTTCACCGGCGTGGTGATTCCCGATATGGTGCGGGCCGTAGGAGTAAACGGCACCGGTTGTTTAAAATTAGGCATCAATTATTTAGTCAGTGTCAAAGCCGTGGACGCGGCCAAACAACTGTATCCCGGGGCCGGAGCGGCTCTTTTTCTCGACGACCGTCCTTATGACCCTATCCAAACCCGGAAAATATCGGAATGGGATTCTTCTTGTTGTCTTTTTGCCCTGCGTGACGGCACGGTTATCAAGATACCGGAAAGTAACTTGATTTTACCTTCGGTCACTATCGGCGGTATCTGCACCATTTTGAAACAGATGCACGTCAACGTAGTGGAGCGTGATCTTTCATACGGTGAACTGATCGAATTATCTTTGGGCAGCCAGGTAGTGGCTATTTGCAGTATCGGCACAGCCGGGATATTGAACCGCGCCCAAAAGGTGGTGCTGGTAGATGAAAAGAGGAAGGTCATCGCTGAACAAAATGCCGACGAGAACCACGAATTATACAGGAAATTAGGCGATGCCAGGAGCTATTATTGGGATATTTACCGGGAAAGAGTCTCCTGTCCCGAGGGCATGACGCTCAAGAAGTTTATGGTGTAGCCCCGTATGCACGAGGAGGGGGGACGGCGTCCCCAGCCGATTAGCCGCTTCGCGGCAGCCCCGTACGCACGGGGGGGCGATA
>JAGLSW010000385.1 GCA_023135565.1 Candidatus Aminicenantota bacterium
GTCATCACGTGTTGGCCGGGAATGACCAGCTTAGATATTTTAGACGAAATATTGGATCAATTTTCAGAGGCCGTCGGTATTCCCGGAAGAAGGCGCCGCTTTAAAAAGATTCAGAAATTGTTGAAAGGGACTAACGTCCTCATCGTGTTCGATGAGTCCCAGCACCTACTTCGCCAGCATCTCGACACTATCCGTACTGTATGGGATTTTTGTAAGGTTGGCATTGTGCTCATGGGGAACGAAACCACCTACGACCAGATGCACGGGAGGCAATACCTTTCTTTCGAGCAGGTTAAAAGTAGATTTACCCCCATCAGGAAAGTGAATGCGGCGATGAGAAAAGACGACGTCCGTGAGATCATCCACTCGATGGGCTTGAACGTAAACAACGACGCTGTCGATTTCTGCTACCAGGAAGCGAAAAAATGGGATTTCTTCCGGACGGTGCAGAACATCATGGAACAGGCGTCGATGATGCTGTCGGGCGAAAACACCGAAATAGATGTTTCGCTGTTGCAGAAAGCTGCAGTATACCTGAGGAGTTAGGTATGATCGAGGCAATCGGGTATTTTTTCCGGGAGGTTGGCGGCAGGCCGGAAGATTATCATGCCCGGCTGCCGGTGGGTTTAGGGGCGCTTATTTTAGCCATTGTACTAAATATGTTTTAACAAGGAGAAAGTAATGCAAGTAATCAAAAGTATGGACGATGTCGGGAAAAACGTGACCCGGCTGTCGGAGCTTAAGGCGCAAAAAAAGAGCGCGGAGGCTCCATTCAAGGCCGACATATCAGAACAAAAAGCAAGCATGAAGGCTGTAGAAGCGAAAATGAAGAGTGTGACTGTTCCTGCTGAAATTGAAATGGAGCAGATCGACCAGAACATCCGGGTTTTCGCGATCAATAATTGGGAGGAATTTCGAACCGACAAAGCAAAATCGGTAAAATTCGAACACGGTACCGTCAAGACAAAGGAACTCGAAGAAGTGGAATATCCGGAAGATGACGATCTTGTGCTGTTGCTCAGGAAGGTTTTAGGCAAGCAGGCCGAAAAGTTCATTTTCAAGAAAGAGGTTCCTTCGCGGCAAGCCATCAAGACGCTGGTGAAAACGAGCGACGACAATGCGCTGGCCGGGAAGCTGGGTATTAGCTACGAAACCACTTACGACATCAAGGTCACAACGCATTAGGACTATGTCATCTTATCCCTCCAAAATTTACGTAACCTTACACGCACCGGGGCTTCGGCCCCGGTGCACCCGCACTATTATCACAGGCGGAGAACACCTCCCTTCGCCCCCA
>JAGLSW010000386.1 GCA_023135565.1 Candidatus Aminicenantota bacterium
AGTTTTTTGGGGGGTCAAGGGGGGCAATTTTTCAAAAAAGCCCCCTTGTCGCCGAAGGCAAAGAGTAATTTCATGGTAGGTAGAAAAGAGATTAAGCGACGGGTAGATATTTACCCGCTTTTTTATTATAATTGAAACGCTATGACAACAAAAATGAACTTTAAAGAAAGCGAGACCTTAGAACTCAAGAAATCTACCGCTGAACTCAAAAACGCCGTCATCTCCATCTCCGCCATCCTCAATAAACACGCCCGGGGCGACGTCTATTTCGGCATCAAAAACGACGGCACCGTGGTGGGACAGGATATTTCCGAAACCACTATTAGAAAAATATCCCAGGCCATCGGCGAAAATATCGAACCCAAAATCTACCCGGAAATCACCCCGATCAAAATCAAAGGCATCGACTGCATTCATGTCAAATTTTCCGGCGGCGACAGCCCCTACTACGCTTTCGGCAGGGCGTTCATCAGGGTGGGCGACGAAGACCGCAAACTGAGCGCCAAAGAACTGGAAAACAAAATCTTAGAAAAAAATAAACCGCAGCCGGGTTGGGATAACCGCCCTTGCCCCAATGCCGAAATTAAAGACATCAGCGTTGAAAAAATCAAACGCTTCCTAAACGAAGCCGGCCTGAAATATTCAGGCTTGCAAAATGACCTGGAAAAACTAAACTTACTCCACAAAGACAAACCGCTCAACTCGACCTTGCTCCTTTTCGGCAAAAAACCGCCCCGCTTTTTCCCCAATGCCAGGCTGCGCTGCGCGGTTTTCGGCGCCACCAATACCGCTTATATCATAGATAGACAGGAGTACAGCGGCGACCTTTTCTACCTGATCGAAAAAGCAGAAGAGTACATCCTGAAAAATATCCACATCGGCATGAAATTGAACGGACTGTACCGGGTAGATGTGCCGGAAATCGACCAGCAAGCTTATCGCGAAGCCATCTTAAATGCCTTTTGCCACCGCGATTATAACGAGTATGATTCGGTGAATATCGCGGTTTTTAAAGATAGGGTGGAAATCAGGAACCCCGGCGGTTTGTTAGGCGGGCTCACTATCGAACAAATCAAGAGCGAAATGGTGTCGAAACGGCGCAATGAAATCATCGCCGAAATGTTGAATCGCGTCCATTATATAGAAAAATGGGGCCGGGGTATCAGCTTAATCCTGGAAAAAGAACCCGGCACTGTTTTTAAAGAGGTAGCCGGGATGTTTATTACCGTGTTTAAAAGAAAAAACTACCCGGGGGCGTCCCCGGCGCAGGAAACCGGCCCGGCGTAACGGTTTTTTCGCGCCGCTGCTTTTTAAGAGGAATCAAAATGGTTTTACCTGCATTAAAAATCGAAGACTTACCGCACTATACCTATAACGACTACGTGCAGTGGGAAGGCCGCTGGGAAGTCATCGACGGCATACCTTATGCTATGGTTCCGGCCCCGGCTTTCGATCACCAACAGATCAGCCTCAACATCGCTGTGCAGTTGCGCAAACTGCTGGAAAATTGTAAAATGTGCAAAGTCAGTCTGCCCGTGGATTGGCAGATCACCGAAGATACTATCGTCCAGCCCGACAACTTCGTCATCTGCGGAGATAACAAAGACAACAAAAAGCTCACTATTACGCCGGTATTGGTTTTCGAGATATTATCGCCTTCTACCCGGCGCAAAGACCGGGTGTTGAAATACCGGCTTTACCGGGAAGCGGGGGTAAAATATTACTGCATCCTGGACCCGGAAACCAAAAGCGCCGACGTATTTACGCTGCGGAGCAGCGAGTATAAAGAGATAGAAGATTTTCCCGGAGGGAAAGTATTTTTCGATTTAGGGCCTTGTTCCATGGCTTTCGATTTTAATGAAGTATTTGCATAGATAAGGGGGACGGCGTCCCCAGCCTATAAGCGGCTCCGCGGCAGGGGCAGCGTGTGAGCGCCTTTGATTCTAAACCCCACTCGCGTGGGGGGGCGTTGAACGGTGGTGCTTTTCGACGAGCTAACACACCCCGTCACTTC
>JAGLSW010000387.1 GCA_023135565.1 Candidatus Aminicenantota bacterium
TATTGAAAGAGGTGCATTTGCCCAATGGCGGGGTGAGGACTTTAGAAGCCTCGGCATTGAAGTATATGTTGAATGACGAAGTGAGTGACGAAGGAGCGCCGGTGAATTATCCTTTAGATGCTGAAACCGACGGTATGGAGTCTGTGGTGACCTATGAGGATGGCCGTGAAGAGAGGCACATCATCGGGCGTGGCTGGCGCGAAAAGTATGTGAACGGGGAATTAAAGCAAACCATTACCTATGCCGATGCAGGCAGCAACAGTGTGCCCGTCAAAATCCAGGAAGGCGAGGAAGAGCGAGAAACAGCCAAAATTTATTATAATTCGGACTTGCAGGTCAGGAGCATCATCGGCGGGGAGTTCAAGGATGCCAAATGGCTGCCCGTTGACACAGACAATCATGCGTATTTTGAGAAGCAGGACAATTTTGAATGGAACGACAAATCCGATACTTATATATATTACAATGCGGAGAGGTTATTATCGCGGGTGCGCAGCACCGGCTCGGACAGGAGTTTTACCTATGACGCTAACAAGAACCTCATCCAGGTGCATGATAACATTCAGAACCGGGACACGAAGTACTATTATAATGCGGAGAATGATCTTTTCAAGATCGAATATTCGGACGGCAAAATCAACGAAATGAGTTACGACAACCGGGGATTTTTAGCTGTTGTCAAGAACAATGACGGCACGCAGGTATCTGTCACCCGGAACGATCGCGGCGAAGTTACCGGCATCACCGACGAGATGAACCGCACGGTAAGCATCGAGCGGGACATCATGGGCCGGGTAATCAAAGAGAGCAGTCCATCGGGCCGCGAAGTGTCTTATGTTTGGGGCAGCGGAGGGTGTCAATCATGCGGAGCAGATTTAAAGTTGACAAAAATAGTAGATTCTGGTAAAAAGGTATGGGAATTTAAGTACGACATAATGGGTAATGCAATTGAAATGATCTATCCGAACGCCGGCAGAATCGCGCAGGAGTACGATGTAGCCAACCGTCTAATCAAATTTACCAACAAGCGCGGGCAAAGCACCCGGTACGAATATGACGAGAACAGCCGTTTAGCTAAAAAGACCACCCCGGAAGGCGAAACCGTTTTTACTTATGATGATAAAGACCGGGTGACATCGCTTACTGCTCCCGGATATTCTTATGAGTATGAGTACGGCAATTGTTTTCCCAACAACACGCTGGTGATGGAGAAACGCGCCGATACAGGCACCTGGACGCAGCATATTTATAACCGCTATGGTCTTCCCGTCCGCTATTTTGATAATTTCTTATGGTCGAAAGGTTATGATTACAATTTCGATTCGGGAGCGGGCACGCCTATCGGTTTTACTCCGCTGAGGGTGTGGTACGGCAAAAAAGGTATCGGAACCACTCACGAGACTGAATATTATTATGACAGCGCCTATCGCCTGACAAAGAAGACCACCCCTTATCTCAAAAGAGAACAGTTATTTTCTTATGACACCAACGGCATCCTCAAGCAGATGATTTATCGCAAGAAACCCTTAACCGTCGGATATTTTCCTTATGTCGAACTTAACCTGACCCGCGACACGTCCGGGCTTATAACTTCATTAACAGGAGGTAAACAACTCTCAGTCAATTATAACCAGGATTTAGAAATCACCAATGTTTATCATACTATCCCGCAGCCCTTCTCTGAATCTTATACCTACGACAGCCGCGGCAATCGCCTTTCATCTTTGACAAACAGTTATACCTATAATGATCTCAATCAACTAACCGATTCCACTACCCAAACCTACACCTACGATGCAGACGGAAACCTCACCCAGGAAAAGAACAAACTCAGCACGGAGACTAAGAAATACTATTACAATTCAGAAAACCGCCTCATTCGCTTTGAAAACTACGCCAGCGACGTTTCGCCCGCAGCCACAATCGCCACCTATAAATACGATATTTACGGGCGCCGCATTCAAAAAACTGTGAATGGAACCGCGACTAATTTCTTGTGGGACAATGACAATCTCGCCGTTGAGATGAACGGGAACTATCAAGCTGTCAGGCGTTATGTAACCGGGGTAGGCAAAGATGATTTTGAAGGATATTTTGAGTGTTCCGAAGCCTGGAATCCGTTCAACACCGACAAGACAGGCTGGTATTCTTATGTCAAAGATCAAGTGGGCACAGTCTACAAGGTTGTCTCCCTCGAACGGAAGCAGGTCATCGACAACCGCACTTATGATTCTTTCGGCAATCTCCTCAATCAATCCGGCACATCTCAAGGCAATCTCGGCTTCCAGTCAAAATACTATGATTCTGAATCCAGGCTATATTACTTCTATAACAGATACTACAGTCCGGCTAATGGCAGGTTTATCAACGAAGATCCTATCGGTTTAGATGGTGGTTTCAATATGTATAGTTTTGTTGAAAATAATCCTCTAATTTGGACTGATCCCTTTGGTTTAATTATTTTGCCACCAGATCCTTCTGGTCTTCCTCACTGTTGGAAGCGTGATCCAACTCATCTACACGATTATGGAGGAAAATATGTACATCCAAACGGTGCCATATTAGAATTTCATAAAGGACGACCTGGTCAAAGAGGCGATCGCGCTAAAGACCATTGGCATTATATGAAGGGGAAACCTCATCTTTATCCAGGGACCTTCATTCCTGGTGGTGATTGTGAAGATGAAGATAAAAAAAGACGTAGAAAACAAAAATTGCGCAGGTTAGTAAGAGATGTTACACTATTATTAATTATTACTCTTAAAGTAATTCTAATAGCGACAGCACCAGCCTCAGTTCCTGCCGTAGTACCTGGTCTTGGAGTATAATTTAATTTATTTGGAGGTAAATATGGATATATGGGAAATAGACGAAAAATTACCGAACGGCCTTCATGATGCGCTTATACATAATATTTCTATAGATTATGTACAACGAGAACTTAAATTCGATATGGAAATACACGTAGGCGACCCCGAAGCTCCGACAGAGGCTGAACGAGAAGCTTATAAAAATGCCCGTCTTAAATTAAAAGGTTTCCATTATTGTGTTATTGAGCCGCCGGACCAAAATTATCCTTTTTTAAAAAAAGAACCTTTATGGATTGACTTAGGAAATATGGAAAAGTTAAGATCATCTTCTAAGGTAACTCTTCCCGATAATATCCCCGAAGATGCTTTTACTTTTCGGATTTTTGTTGTCGATTGGAATTCTTTTATTTATGTATCGGCAACGGAGGCAGAGTTTTCCTGGATATGATTATAAGAAAACTTTTGTCAAAAGGAGAATATTTTGCGAGGTAAATATGGATATATGGACAATTGAGAAAACACTACCGAACGGCTTTCATGATGCTTTTTTACAGAACATTTCCATTGATTATGTGAAAAGAGAACTCCAGTTAGACATGGAAATACTTGTCGGTGATCCCGATGCCCCGACTGAGGCTGAACGAGAAGCTTATAAAAATGCCCATCTTAAGCTAAAAGGTCTCATTTACTGTGTCATTGAACCACCGGACCCAAATTATCCTTTTTCCAAAAAAGAACCTTTATGGATCGACATCGGAAAAATCGACAGTTCAACCGAACCAACGAACTTGAAACTACCTCAAAAAATTCCCCCGGAGGCATTTTCTTTTTGGATGTATAGCTCAGATTGGAATTCTTCTTTTTATATCTCGGCAATGGAAGCGGAATTTTCCTGGGTATAATTATAGAAAATGAAAAGATTGTTGCTTATATTGCCGGTTTTTTTGATAGTAGTCAGTGTAAAATTGTATGCGGCATCTCCCAATTTTTTCTTATTGAAAGATCACGACTACAAGTTTTTTGAGACAGTTATCGAAACTCAGGATAAAGAAAAATTCAAAATAACCAGGATGAACGTCGAGGGCCCCTATTATGATGGCCCATTAGGATATAATTTGTTTATGATCAGGAAAATAAAACTCTACCAGCCCCCTGATGACGTAATGACTTTGTTAGTTACTGGACAATTCAATTTTTTTGCTTATGATTTTGATAGGAATCTACTCTATACATACAGCAACGATCAATTGGGGTCTGAAATTGTGATAAGAAACATTATTGTTTTCAGTAGAGACGGGAAAAAACGAACGTTACTCTCTATCCCTGGTGATTATCAATATGCCTCCTGCTCCCCGGATGGCCGCTACTGTTTGTTGATTAGTAATAAAGTTGTTGTCCTCGATTTAAGAGAAGAAAAACAGTTTAATTTAAATTTGGACATGCCTCTTATGGGATGTGAAGCTGCTCCTACCCGTTTCGATGAAAGTGGAAAAGCGTTTGATGGTGGGAGTTATGAATTGAGTGGAGAATATCTTGAGGTGAAATGGAAAACAAATAATTCCGGGAATTTGATTTTACGTGGTAAGAATAAAAAATTGATTAAGGAGGTGGAAATAATAATAAAATGAAGCGTCCTTGAGATCTATAGTGCCGCAGTATTGGCGAAACCGGCGAACAGCGGCGGGTGTCAATCATGTGGAGCAGATTTAAAGTTGACAAAAATAGTAGATTCTGGTAAAAAGGTATGGGAATTTAAGTATGACATTATGGGTAATGCAATTGAAATGATCTATCCGAACGCCGGCAGAATCGCGCAGGAGTACGATGAAGCCAATCGTCTAATCAAATTTACCAACAAGCGCGGGCAAAGCACCCGGTACGAATATGACGACGACAGCCGGTTAGCTAAAAAGACCGCCCCGGAAGGCGAAACCCTTTTTACTTATGACGATAAAGACCGGGTGACATCGATTACTGCCCCCGGTTATTCTTATGAGTATGAAAAAATGGGGGCGGTGCGTGCAAACGTGCAAATTTGTAAATGTTGTGATAAAACCCAAGTTTACCACCAAAATCGCCA
>JAGLSW010000388.1 GCA_023135565.1 Candidatus Aminicenantota bacterium
CTTTTTTCAAAAAGGTTTTTGGTCGCCGAAGGCATTGTCATAAATGCTCCTCGATAAATTGCCGCGCTTTAAAATTCAAATTGTACTTGCCGCAGGTTTTGCATCCGGGAAAAAATTCCTTCCTGTCCATTAAAGTACGCACTTTGTTATAGGCTTCGCCCTGCCATATTTGCGAAAAAGGCTGCTCGAATATACTGCCTACTTTGATATGAGCACAACAGAAAAACACCTCCCCGGTGGTGTATATCCGCGAATAAAACAACCCGGCAAAACACCCGGTTTCCCGGATCGGATACTCTAAGTTTGAGCCGCTACCAGGTAACCGGGAATTTTTTGATTTACTAAAATTAAAAGTAAGGGGACGAATTTGACTTTCGAACACATCGAGGTTGTTCTCGATACCGTTCTCCCGGCAAATCTCACGGCAGCGGGGTATCTCCCGGTTAAGCAGCTCCTGTTCCTGCTCTTCACTCAAAGCAAAACGCTGCGTGCCGGGAGTCAAAGCAGCGGGCTTAAAGGAGAGACGCACCCGGGGAAACCCGGCAGCCAACCGCGCCGCAGCCGCCACTTCAAAATAATTGATGTTGGAAATCACCATAGCCAGGTTTAACGGCACCTGCCGGTTTATTTCCTTGAGATTGCGGCACAAAGCATCGAAATCATTCTCCTGGCGATTAGGATGAAACTTAACATAGGTTTCCGCGTCGGCTGCGCACAGGTTAACCAGCAGCTTGCCCGGAGGATCGGCAAGCAGTTTTTCCACGTCGATCAATAGGGCGTTGGTGATTACCGTCACGTCGAACCGGGCTGCATTGGCCTCTGAAATCATGCTGTAAATACCTTCGTGGG
Source organism: Candidatus Aminicenantota bacterium (assembly GCA_023135565.1). Classification (GTDB taxonomy): domain Bacteria; phylum Acidobacteriota; class Aminicenantia; order UBA2199; family UBA2199; genus JAGLQA01. Next base: position 850 of record JAGLSW010000388.1, read on the forward strand.
TGAAAGGTTCACCGCCGCCGGAGATGATCAATTTCTTTACATTAATAGAACGCAGGTCGGCAGTGATCTCCCGGAAAACATCTAATGACAATTCGAGTTTTTTCCAGGCCGGGTCTTTTGCCCCTGCTAAGTAGGGTGAATAGTTCCAGCAGGTAACGCAATTCAGGTTGCACTTGTTGGTAATATCGATGTGCACAGTTAACGGTCCGCCGGGTATTGCTCCTGTTTCTAAATATTCCTCGAGCGCTTTGCCGGATATCATGATCTCTCCGCCAATTTGAAAATTGCCCGGGCTGCTCTGCGGGCATTGTTTTTGAACCTGCTCTTTTTTAAATTATTTTTGATCTGCGCATATACGGTTTCATCGACTAATTTGGCGAAATTTTCCCTGATGGCTGCGCTGTCGTCGGGGGCTGCCATTAGACCTAACCCGGCCCGGCAGAGGTCCTGCGCCCTTTTCTCCTGGTCATCTACCTGCCTTTCAAAAGGCAAAAAAAGTGCCGGTTTGTTGAAGTACAAAAGCTCGTTTACGGTGTTGTAACCGCATCCGGCAATCACGTAATCAAAAGCATTATATAACCGGCATAAAGGGAAATACTGTTTGATGACGGTGCATGTTCCGCCGGTATGCAAACGGCGCAGCAAATTGCCGTGAGCCACCACGGGATGAAGTCCGGGGTAATCTTTTAAGATATCCAGGATATTGGCGATAATCTCTTCAAGCCGCTCTTGGCCACCGCCGCCAAGGGTGATCAACACCCGCTTTTTATCTGCAGGCAGACCGTGCTCTTCTATTACCCGGTCTACAGGCAGCAGGTCTTTCTTGCTCCTGATAATGATTTTACCGGCAAAAATGGATTTCACCCGGGGAGGTATTGCGATGCCGAACTGCTGTTTCTCATGAGGTACGATGAGCAGGTCGTAGCGGCTCAACTCCGCTTGGAAACTTTTTTTTCGGGCTTTTTCTTCTCTCCTGCGCCGGTAGATAAATACGAACTTAGAAGTTCTCCATTTCAACACCGGGTCCAGCTCGTAGGCAAACCCCATGGGGAACGTATCCACGATAGTAATATTGGGATTAAAAGAAGAAAACACACTCCAGGCAGTTTCCTGGAGCAGCCTGACATGGATGCGGGCCGGTAAT
>JAGLSW010000389.1 GCA_023135565.1 Candidatus Aminicenantota bacterium
CCCTGCCGGGGGCCAAACTTTTGATGATATAGAATCAATTGCGCTCACCCGCTGCCCCTTCGGTGAAGCCGCGGCAAGGGCAAGAGAAAAAAATGAACTATTTCTTGAAAAATTTACGGGAAAACACCCAAAAAATGATGATCTGGGCAGCGTGGTTGGCCCTGGCTTTCGTGGCCTTTATGGACTTGATCGCCGATTCCATGGGCGGCAGCTTTTTTGGCGGGAATTTTTTTAAGGTATTTGCGATAATCACTGTTATAGGAGTAATCGCCTTAATCATTTACAAAGCGGTAACAGAACAAAAAACTAAAAAGCAAAAAAAAGTAGAAGTAGAAAAGGCCGCCGAATTTGAGCCGAGGCGGGAAAAAGAGATCAAAAGAATCCTGCAAAAAAATCCCGGTTTTAATACCCTATGTTATGAGTGCATCCATTTCAACCAAAAAATTTTGCACTGCGGGCGGGACCTGGAGGATTTGCGGATAAAGGAAGTCAGTATAGGCGAAAAGAAATACTGTCTTTACTGGGTAAAAATACCTGAGCAATGATCAATGTTCTATTACACGTGAGAGTATCGCCTTTTAAAAGTACTCGCGTCGAACCTCATTTCTAAATTGTTTGTGATTTGGGAGTTGTATTTTGTAATTTGTTTGTGATTTGTTTCATACCCCGGATTTTAGCTTCCCCGGCTTTTGCTGGCCTGCCGCGCAGCGGCTTATTGGCTGGGGACGCCGTCCCCCCGCGCCGCGGGCTTTGTAATTTTCAATCAGGGGTTTCATCGGTTGTATCTGTCACTCCCCTGGACTCTTTTTTTAGCAGGGTTTTGATTTCTAACAATGCCGCCTCGATAGACCTTTTTATTGCCGGGATTTCCATCAGTTCCATCAGTTCTTTATAAAGTTCGAAACGGGGGTCTCCCTCCCGCACCGGCGGTCGCACCGGGTAAGTAGCGCCCAGGTTTTTAGGGTCTTTCTCATTAAACATCGGCCCCACTTTGGCCATCAGCCAATTGATATTTAAGCCGTACTCTTCATAAAGATAGTGTAGAAAGAGGGTATTGGGGAAAACACGCCCCTCTTCTATCTCGACTATCTCAAACTGGGGCACATCGAGTTCCGCGGCCAGTTGAGACTGTGTGATATCTATTATTTCCCGGAATACTTTGAAGCGCACGCCCACTTCTATCCTGTAAAAATCTATTTTTTGCATATTTTTATCGTTTTCATTCATTTTATCCATGATAATAGAATTAAAGGGACATGTCAAGGTGTTTTTTGAAAAAAATAAAATTTTATAAAGCTGTCGGGTTTTGGAAAAAAGCTGAAGTATGATTGTTATGATTTTAGAAAAAGAGGCGGACCTTTTATTTGCCCGCGGCGGTGGTTCAAAAATCCAAAAGGCCAACGAATCGATGTTGCACAAGCATACTGAATAATGCTATAATATATTTCTCAAGAGATAAAATCATGGATAAAGTGAATGTTTCAAAAATAGTAAAAAATTATATCAAGTCCATCGACGCGCAGCATTTTCAAGGTTTCTGCGATAGATTACTCTTAAGACTCTACCCTGACGATTATACTCCCGTAAGAGCAGGCGGTAGACACGGGGATATGAAAAATGACGGCTATTGTTATTTCTCTCGAAAATTTTTCCAGGCTCACGCATCGAGAGGAGAGAAAATAGCGAATATTAAGAAAAAAATTCAAGAAGATTTAGAAGGCTGTATAGCTAAACAACGAGACGTAAGGGAATTTATTTATATTACGAATGATATACAGGTGGGTGAGGTTGAACACTTTGTAGATGAACTTAGAGTGAAGCACCCCGATATCGAAATCAAAACCTGGGGTCCTGAGAAAATCGCTTTGGAAATCACTCAGTTTCCCGAAGAAGACACTGAACACATTATCGACATGAAATTATCCGGCCCGTATCAACGAAAAGAAAATGATTTCGGTATAATCGAAGAAATATTCAAATTCATATTTGAAGAAATTATTAACGTGAAAACCGCCGGAAAACTGGTCGATAAAGGTAAGCTCAGAATGCTATCAAGTAAGATCGAAATCAACTTCGAAATGAATCGACAAGAGATGGTGAAACAAACGTTAACAAACAATTGGAAAAGAATGAGACTGGTAGAAAGATTTGTTCAGGCCCAGGTGGAGATCGACGAAACCCGTATCTTAGCCCTGAAAGACACAATCCAGGATAAGTTTTGTTCGATAAGAGATGTAAACGATGTTGCAGTTCCCATCACAGATTTTACGGTTTTTGAAAAATTAAGCATTCCCCTTTTACCGGTTCATCGTCAGACCAATCCCGATTATATTGCCAATGCAAAATCTATCATTTTATATTTTTTTGAATTCTGTGATATAGGAAAAAAAACAGGTAAAGAAGAGAAGCATTTTACCCAGAAAAACTTATTCAAGGGGCTGGAGTAAAAAATGCTGATACCGTCAAAATATGAAAACCTGGATAAAAACCTCCTGGTTATCGGCTCCGGTGTAATTGCAAAGCTGAAAAAAAAACCCTATAATGTTGAAGATTTGTTCCAGGTATTAAAAAAAGAAAAAGGATTAAACCTCGACCAATATTTTAATTGCCTGACCTTTTTATGGTTGTCCGATATTTTGATCGAAGAAAATTTTAAGCTGTACCTGAAGAAGAGAAAATGATCTTAAAAAGACTTTATACAACACCGGAACAGTTATTCGAACCGGTGGAATTTGTCCCTGGGATTAACTATATATTCGGCAAAAAAGCTAAATCCACGGATACGAAAAAATCGCTAAACGGGATAGGGAAATCGACTTTTTTAGATTTAGTCGATTTTTGTTTACTTGCTAATTTTAACAGGCGGGACAATAAACGATTGTTCGCAGCTTACCAGAAGGGAATATTAAAAGGAATTTCCGTCGTACTTGAATTTGAAATCGGCAGTCGGAATTATATCCTTCGTCGAAGTTTCGACAAACCTGCTGTGGCTCGGCTGGCCTTCGATGGGAACAACTTTAGAGATTACAAAACAAATGACTTAAGAGCAGAATTATGCGACCTGATATTTTATAGAGACGAGTATCCCGGCGTCTATAACACAGGATGGTACTGGCGTTTATTACGTTTTTATCTAAAAATCCAGAAACCGAAAAAAGAAAGATTTACCGATCCCATCTCATATATTAAAGAACTCACTCAAACGGAATTAAACCGTTATCACCTTTTTTTGATGAACATCGATAATACACCGGCACATGATAATTATATGATCCGGGCTGCTTTGAAACGAGTAGAACCGACTATTAGAGAAATAAAAAAATTTATCGACCACAATTACGGTTTAAAGGATATACCCGAGGCCGGAAGTAAAGCAAGAAAATTGAAAATCGAAATCGAAGCACTTGAAGAAGCGATTCAAAAATTCAAGTTGGGCAAGCAGTACCGGGTGGATGAAGATAAAGCCGATTTGCTCACAGCCGGAATAAAGGAGCTCAGGTTTCAAAACCACCTGGATAGGAAAAAAATTACGGTTTACCTGGAGAGTCTGAAAGATGATGTGACGATTAGCTCGAGAAAAATAAAGAACCTGTACAATGAGCTAAACGAACTCCTGGCTCAAAATATAAAAAAAGCATTAGATGAAGCCATTCAATTCAAAAAAAACCTGGTAGATTCAAGACGGGAATTCTTAAACGATGAAGTTGAGGCATTAAAGGCTGAAATAGCGGAAAGAGAAAAGAAAATCGCAGGAAAAGAAGACGAACTAACGATCATATTTGACTTCCTGGATTCAAAAGAGGCCATAAAAGACCTGACAAAAGCCTTTAATTCCTTAAGCGAAAGAAAAAATGAACTCGGCAATATCGAAAGCCAGATCAAGTTATACAATGATTTAAGCAAAGAAAAAAATAAAATCGAGCAGGAAGAAAAAAAACTTGAAGGCGTCATATTGGAATTCAAAGATGCGATAGAAAAACAGGAACTTGAACTTGAAAGAATGTTAACTGCGATTTACCATGCCTTATACCCCGAACTCAAAGATACCTCTATATTTGATATTAGTCCCAGGCCGAGCAACAGCCAGAAAATCGAGATTAATATTTTGCCCAATACCCAGATGTTCTCTAAAGGCAAGAACCAGGGGCGCACCCTGGTTTATGACTTAACGATTTTATTTCATTCCATAGAGAACAATTTACACGCACCGAGATTCCTGGTTCACGACGGTATATTTGATGGAGTAGATAAAGCGCATTTTATCGCTTTATATGAATACCTGGAAGAACAGAAAATGCGTGGTAAAAAATTCCAGTATATATTGACGTACAATGAAGAAGGCACGTTGAAGGAGAATTTTGGGAGAGCGGATTTAGTTACTACGGAGAAAATCGAATCTGAGGCTATATTAATCCTGACTCCCGGAAAAAAGCTCCTGGGTGATTTCTAATCCCCTCTAGCGAGGGCGGTGTACCCGCCGGTAAAAGAAAAAAAAGGGAGAAAAAAAAGGGGACAGGCAAGAATACAATAAGCGCCGTTGACTATTGTAAGAAGTAGAGTTTGAGCAAGAGTTGATTTTTTTTAAATGCCGTTATAATATTACTGTTAAAACACAGGAGGTGTTAATGGGAAACTTGGTGTTGGACAATCAAGTTTTAGCTGCCATAACGTCGTTAGCGGAGCGTTTGAAAGAAACCGGGGATTTCCTCCTGGAAAGTAAATTAAAGATTCGCACCAAAAATTTCAAATTCGATAGAGAAGAGTTGTATGACAGAAAAAGCCCTCATTGATACCAAAATCGCTTGATAAAAAAAAACCGGCGGGTCCGGCGGCAATAAATTAGGAATATAAGCTTTTTACCCGGTCGGCTGATTTATGTACCTACCTGCCCCTGTTTTTATTCATTTTATACCTCTAAGACAATTTTACCTGTCTTAGAAAAAAAGTCAAGCCTCTAAGACAATTTTACCTGCCTTAGAATAGGTGAGGCACATCTAAGACAACTTAATTTTTATCTTGATCCCTGAGCAGGACGCCCCGGGCAATTAAATAATCGATCTCCCGGCGGTTCTTTTTTAAAACCAAAAGATCAGCGTCTCCGCCTACTTTAATCGTACCCTTATTTTCCAGTTTCAAAAGCCGGGCCGGGTTGGCGGTGACGGTGCGCAGAGCGGCTTCTATCATCTTTTCGTCGTCTCTACACTTTTCCAGCATATCTCTCAATTCATCGAACATAGAAACCGGCAAACCGGTGGCAATTTTTACGAAGTTGCCTTTATCATCGAATTGAGGCAGCGAACCGCCGGCGTCGGAGGAAAACGTAATATTCTCAACCGGCACGCCCGCATCTAAAAGCTCGAAAAAAGCAGTGGAAGGTTTCACAACGATGTCGGGATAAAAAGGATAAGAACCGGTGGTTAAATCTATGGGGCCTTTTTTGCCATAGACTTTGGCCTCGGCAAAAACTTTCCGGCTGCGGTTGCAGTGCGTGGGCAAGAAGCGGGTAAAATGAATTCCATCCTGTTCCGCGGCGCGGTAAATCAGGGCAAAAGGACTGCTGTTATCACCTAAGTGAACATTGACGATACCGGATTTATTGCCTAACATGCCGCCGACTTTTGCTTCCTGGCTTAGTTTGATGAACTCCTCGCTGTTGGGGAAAGAACTCCTGTGGTCGGCGATAGCTACTTCCCCTACGCCGATCACCTCTTCGATCATGGCGATATCTTTAGAGACGCTGCCGGTTATAGTGGGTGTGGGTATTTGGTAAGAGCCGGTGTATATATAAGCGGAGATACCTTGTTCTTTTAAACCTTTGGCTTTCATGAGCACGGACTCGACGCTGCGGGTAATGCCGTCGGTGCCAAGGCAGCCGACAACCGTGGTAATCCCGCCGTCGAAAATTTGCTCGATAGTCAAACCGCCAGTTCGTGTAGCCGGTCCGCCTTCGCCCCCGGCGCCGGCAATATGAGCATGGGAATCGATCAAACCGGGCAAAACCCAATTGCCTTTAACGTCTATGATTTCGATAGGCTGCCAATCTACGGTAGATGAACGATCGACTATGGCGGCGATCTTCTCACCGGCTATTAAAATATCTTTCGTTCCCTGGGGAGTGGGTGAAAAAACCCGGCAGTTTTTTAAAAGAATCAAGTTAGCCTCCTATTTCGCGAAATTTCTTGTTTATGCCATTACATGGCGGTAATTAAAAATATGTTGTGCATATTTCGAATTCCCACCGTTAGGTGGCTTTTTTTTCAAGCTTAGTCTAAAAAAAACACTATTACGTAGTCCACATTATGGTAGTTTTTTTCCCCTTTGTCAACCCCGCACGTGCGGGGAACCTATAAGCCCCTGACCGGGAAATTTATAAATGTGAACCGCTTTTATGAACAACGAATCCAGCACTGTTAGATTCCCGTTCGTATGGGGCAGGAGCACGTGCGGGGAGTCGATGAGTGGAGTGTCTATGTGAAATTTACATACGGATTTACATACGGGTTTACTTACGGATTTTGTTTCGGAAAATCTTTAACCTGTCTCATATATCTTCATCATTAGCGGTTTTACGGCATCAGGCCAGCAGCGTTCATGTGAAATTTACATACGGATTTAGCGACGAATTTTGTTTTGATAAATTTTTTACATACGAGTTTTTTTCTGCAGCAGGGGTACAAAAATGTCGATGTAATAATGACAGGTGTACTTGTCGCAAAAATCTTCCCGCTCCGGGTTCTGCAGCCGCCAGAACTGCCTGCTGCCCCACCTCTTGAACCGGAAAGAACCGCTCTTTTCGACTTTTCCGCAGCAGCTTTTAATGTTGGTTTTTAAGGACCCGGTAACGATGAATTCACGCCGGTTTATTATTTTGACCGTGCCTGCAATCGATACGTAGTCCTGCTTGTCTTTCGAAAATTGCGAGCCCGTTATTTTTAACACGCCTGCTTCTTTTTCGATGGAGCAGGAGCCGTAGCCGTCCCAGATGAATTGTACGCCGAACCGGTGTTCACCGGTTAAATGTGATTCCAAACCGGCTTGCTCTTCCTGCCCGGCATAGCCCGAAATAAAAAAGCCGAGAAAAATAATAGAAATAAAAATTGTTTTAGTCATGAATCCATTTTATAAAAAATAAGACGTGTTGTCAATTCCTGCCTCCGGCGGCCCTGCCGGGGGCCAAACTTTTGAAAAAGTTTGATCAAAGCTTCTATTTATTTAGAATCAAAAGCGCTCACCCGCTGCCTCTTGCGGCGAAGCGGCTCATAGCCCCCCCACGCG
>JAGLSW010000039.1 GCA_023135565.1 Candidatus Aminicenantota bacterium
TCAAACTTTTACAAAAGTTTGGCTCCCGGCAGGGCCGCCGGAGGCAAGTTAGTGTTCTTGCTTCCCAATCATCAAAAGTTTGGCCCCCGGAAGTTCTCTGCCACTTGCTCTAATGTTAGAGATATTGCCGGTTCGTTCATTTGCTACTCATTAAATCGCTTGAGAGCAAAATGTTTCCTGATATTGTCAAAATCAGCACCCTTCGAGATCAATTCTAAATCGTTGTTTATAGCAGCGGCAGCGATAATACAATCAATAGATTTTCTTATAGTTATGCCCTTTCTTCTACAAGTCCGGTAGATATTCGCCGCCTCTATATAGTCTCCATATTTGATTTCTACCAGCGGTAAGGATTCTAAAAAAGATTTAATTTTATCGTAGGTTTTATCATCCCTAATGCCTTGCAAAACCTCCATCATTATTATTTCGGTAGTGAGAAACTCTTTTTTAGACAACAATGAAATGATAACCTCTTTGTACTTGTTCTCATTAATAAAGTCTATGATGACCGATGAATCAACCAATACCATCCCTGCTCCTTCTCATTTCGTCCAGGTCTCCTTCCCAGCAGCCGGAACCGCCTAAACTCAAAAAATCTTCGATCTCCTTCGAGAATTCCTTTCCGGGTTTCTCATCTAATAAGGGCAAAATGATAACTTCGACTCTTTTTTTTCTATACTCTTTGGGAACACGAATAACGATTTCTTCCGACTCAACTTCTCTAACTTCTCTTATCACCTGCATTACAGCCTCCTAACAAAATGTGCCATTACATGGCGGTAATGATAATACATTATCGTGTTTCAAATTACCACCCTTTGGTGGCTTTTCCTCAAGCTTGATCTCGAAACCACTCTATATATTATGAACCGATTTCCCCGTAATGTCAACCAAAGGCGTCCTTTTTTTTCAAAAGGGCGCGGTTCCCGGCTCCTGCTTCATGTGTCCTATTTTTGAAGATATATGCGCCTTTTTGTCCGCAAAATGTGACAATTCAGCCTGTTTTTTTTTGGAAACAAAATTGCTGCATGTAAGTATCGAGTTAAAATTTACGAAACAGGAGGTAAAAATGAGCAGAAAAAACTTTTTAACTATGCTAATTGTCGCAGTAAGTGTATTCACCTTCATTTTTTCCGGAACCGACAGCGTCTTCGCGGGAGAAACTCAAATATACGGTCATATATCCTTTGTGGATAATGATGTGTATGTACTAAAATCGGGGGAAGACAGTTCTTTAAAGGCAGTGGTAAATTTGCCCCTTGTGCCTGGAGATATTATCCATACAAAAAAGGACGGCAGGTGTGAGATACAATTCGATAACGGTACGCTCATCCGCTTAGATGAAGAAAGCGAACTGAAATTGGATACGGTTTTAGCGGAAACACTCACTTCGAAAAAGAAAATCACTACCCTGCAGTTGAAGAAAGGGCAAATTTTTAGTATGAACCAGGTCTATAACGGTGAGATATTCCAGGTGATTACTACCAATGCCGCAATAAAAATGTTCGCCCGCTCCAGCAGCACCATAAAGGTAGACGAAACCGGCGAAACCCATGTGTTTGTCGAGCGAGGCAAAGTAGGGATTCTCTACGGTAAAAGTCAAAAATCGGATAAAAAACAGTACGTGAAAGCAGGTAAAGGCTGCCGAATCACTAAAGATTCCGATTTGATACCCGAAACCGGGAAAAAAGATATAGAATTCCAGGCCTGGAATAAATATATCAACAAGAATTTTAAAGAATTACACTATGGCAAAAGTAAAGTGCCGGCGGTTATTTACCGGCGTTCCCCGGGTATTGTCAAATTCGCCGAAAAATGGTCCACAAAATTCGGAACCTGGGAATATAACGATCTATTCGGCTATGTGTGGAAACCTTACGCCGATGTGTTTAAATATAACCGTCCTTTCTGGGATGCCAATTATGTAAAAGTAAACGGCGAGCCGGTACTTGTTCCCAACCAGCCCTGGGGATGGGCCCCGGCTCACTTAGGGACGTGGTTTTTCAGTGATAATTTAGGCTGGATATGGATACCGGGGGATGCCTTTTCCCGGGGCATATGCACCGTAGGTCTTGTACCTTTAGCGGATGACCTGATGGACTATTTTTATTGTTCGAGTCCCAGGTGCTATGCTTTCAGCACCTTAGGTCATTGGATCAATTATATATTCGGTGATACTCAACTCTATTCCATATACCGCTCGAAAGGCAGCAAAGCATGGCACAGTGCCTATGTAAACAAATTCAAGTGCGAACCTGTAACCGCTAAGCCTACTTTAGACGGTGCGCCTGTCAATATCAAAGCTATAATCAAATCCATGAATAAAGCCCCGGTTGAAAAAATCGGTAAGCATATTGCTTTCAACAACCGGAAGCCGGCGTTTAAATTAGACAAAACGAGAATATTCAAAAACACCGGTTTCGATAAGAACAAGTCGGCGTTCTTGAAAAAGCGTAATGCCGGTCTTAAGAAAGGCGCGCCGGGAAAAGGAATAAAAGGACTTATCGCCCACCACGGCCGGGATTGGAATCCCGACGCCAAATGGGCCAGCCGGGTAGGAGTAAAAATAGGGTACTCCAGCAAACAAAACGCGGTCATTTGCCCTAAATTAGGGATATCATCGAAACAGATCAATAACCTGGAAAGAAATATGCTGCGCCGTTCGGTGGTGAACCGCGGTCTCCTCCGTCACAGCGGCGGCGGCATTTTCGCCGGCTCCGGCAGGAGCGGCACCACCGGGAACACCGCAAGTGCCACTGTGCAGCGGGGTAACGCAACCTCCGGGGGCAGCGGCGGTTCCGGCGGTTCTTCGACTTCCGGTGGCGGTGGTAACAACAGCAGTACAAAGCAGTAAAAGTACAACAAGGGGACGGCGTCCCTACCCTATAACATATGTGCAGCATGTTGTTAATTACTACTATGAAATTACTTTTTGCCTTCGGC
>JAGLSW010000390.1 GCA_023135565.1 Candidatus Aminicenantota bacterium
CCGGCAGGGGCCGCCGGAGGCAAAGGAAAAACTGGGGTCGGTGCGTGCGAATGTTGCAATGTTGCGGGAAACCGGGAGCCTGGTCAGGGAAAAATCGGAACCCCCTGCCCCGAAATTGGGAAATGACGAAGATCACAATATAAAGCAGGTTTTAAAGCTATATAAAGTTTTTGTTGGGATTGAAAAAAAGATCTATTTATGATATAAAAAACAATGGAACACAGGAATATGAAAAATAAACTGAAATTCTTTACGTATACGAACGCTTTTCGATCACCCCGGTATTCCATTATTCCCCTGTCCCTGCTTTCCTGCGCACAGGCAGCAGGCGTCATTCCAAAATTAATTCCAATCCCCTTAAGAAGGAGGTAATATAAAATGGCTGAAGAAAAAAAATTAAAAAGAAAAAAAATTAAAGCTACCGGTGAAATGAACCGCCTTATGACCGACTATTTTCTCGAACTGGACCAGGCTGCTAAAAGCGGCTCTAAGAAGATCGCCTGGTGCACCAGTGTGGGCCCTGCCGAACTGCTCTTAGCGATGGGATTTTTAGTTTATTACCCGGAGAACCACGGCGCTATGTTGGGCTCGGCGCGTATGGCTGCGGACCTTATTCCACACGCCAACGCCTTAGGCTATTCGCCCGATATTTGCTCTTACCTGACGTCCGATATCGGCTCCTACGTAACGGGCAACACCCCGTTGACAAAGGCTTTCGGCATAGAAAAAGTCCCCAAACCCGATGTGCTGGTGTTTAATACCAACCAGTGCCGGGACGTGAAAGATTGGTTCGCCTGGTATGCCAAAGAGTTCGATGCGCCCCTGATAGGCGTACACACCCCCAGGAACCCTTCGGGTCTGGACGACAACATAACTTCGTCCGTTGCCAAACAGATCGAGGCCCTGGTGGAACCCTTAGAAAAAATATCGGGCAATAAGTTCGATATGGACAAGCTTAAAGAGAAATTAGCGCTTTCCCGGGAATGCACCGACCTGTGGAAAGAGGTGCTGGATACAGCCGCAAACAAACCGTCCCCGTTGACTTTTTTCGATAGTACCATCCAGATGGGTCCGGCGGTGGTTTTGCGGGGCAACCAACAGGCAGTGGATTACTACAAAATGCTGCTCGAAGAATTAAATGAACGGGTGGCAAATAAAGATTCGGCTGTGGAAGGAGAACGTTTCCGGCTTTACTGGGAAGGTATGCCTATCTGGGGCCGGCTGCGAGCTCATTCCGAATTATTCGCTTCTTTGCAGACCTGCGTACTGGCGTCCACCTACTGCAATAGCTGGATATTCGGCGATTTCGATCCCGCCGATCCCTTTAACAGCATGGCTAAAGCCTACACCGAACTGTTCATCGTGCGCGGCGACGATGTTAAAGAACAGTACATGAAACGCATGATCGAAACTTTCAAGATCGACGGCGTCATCTATCATGACGCCAAAACCTGTCCCAACAATTCCAACAGCCGCTACGGAATGCCCCAGCGGTTGGAAAAAGAAACCGGGCTGCCCAGTTTGACCATTAACGGCGACCTGAACGATATGCGCCTCGTCTCCGACGAGCAGACCAAAACCAATATCGAAGCTTTTGTAGAGCAGTTAGAGGAGAATAAGTAAAATGTTCGATAAATTATTTAACCCCAAAGGGGTAGCCATTATCGGCGCTTCCCAGAAAACGCTGTCCATAGGTAACGTGATAACCAAAAACCTGATCAAATACGAATACAAAGGCGGCATCTATCCCATCAACCCGAAAGCGGACGAGATTTGCGGTCTTAAAGCCTATCCCAGTATCCTGGACGTGCCCGGCAGCGTAGATGTGGCCCATATGAGCATACCGGCCAAATTTGCACCAATGGCCATGGATGAGTGCGGCAAAAAAGGCGTCCAGTTCGTAATTATCAACAGCGCCGGTTTTAAAGAAGTAGGGCCGGAAGGGGCTGCCTTAGAAAAAAAGACCGTGGAAGTAGCTAAAAATTACGGCATCCGCGTTTTCGGCCCCAACTGCCAGGGAATTATCAACACCGACCCGGAAGTAAAAGCCTACTGCGATTTTACTTTTACTTTCCCCGAACCGGGGTATATCTCCATCGTAGCCCAGAGCGGCGGCGTAGGCGCAGTATTTATGCAGAATATCCACGATCTCGGCGTAGGGATGCGGTTCTATGCGTCCAACGGCAATGCCTGCGACATCTCTATCCCGGAGATTTTGCGCTATTACGGCGACGACGAAAAAACGCGGGTCATTATCCTCTACGTAGAAGGTTTCAACAACCCCAAAGAGTTCATGGACGCGGCCCGGGAAGTGGCGGCCAAAAAACCCATCCTGGCTATGCGGGCCGGACGTACCAAAGAGGGCGCTAAAGCAGCCGCTTCTCACACCGGCGGCATGGTGGGCGTGGGACTTTCCACCGAATTGATTTTCAAAAAAACCGGCATTCTCACTTTCCAGGACCAGGAAGAGATGTGCCAATCGGCCATGGCTTTTGCTGAGCAGCCTGTTCCCAAAGGCAAGCGGGTGGGTTTGATAACCGACACCGGCGGCCCGGCGATCATTGCCACCGACGCCTTAGTGGAAGCCGGGGTGGAAATTCCGCCACTGTCCGATAAAGCGGTAAAAATACTGGAAGAAAAATTATACCCCGAAGCTTCGGCTCATAATCCCATCGACGTGCTTGCCACCGGCAATGCGGGGCATTACCGCGCCGCTTTAGACGTTTTGATGGACGAAGAGCATATCGACGCCGTATATATTAATTTTGTCACCCCGCCTTTCGTGGACTGCGAGAGCGTTGCCAAAGAGATGGCCGCGGTGAGCAAGAAACGCAAAAAGCCCATCGTCTGCAACTATATGACCGACAAGCCGCAGTGGACCGGCACCACTGCCATTCTAAAAGACGGCAATATCCCGCTCTACGATTACGCCGAGATGGCAGCCAAAGTGATGGCCGCTTTAACCAACTATAATGAACTGCGTTCCAGGGAATTAGGCGAACCGAAAACCTTTCCCGATGTAGATAAGGCCAAAGCGGAAAAAATTCTCCAGAACGGTAAAGATGCCGGTAAGAAGATGCTTTCCGCCGCGCAGGTATATGAAATCCTGGGTTGTTATGGAATTCCCGCCGCCGACTGGCGCACAGCCGGTGATGCTGCGGCAGCGGCCGAAGCGGCTGAGGAAACCGGTTTCCCGGTAGTGTTGAAAGCCGACTCTGAAAAGATCGTTCACAAGAGCGATGAAGGCGGCGTAGCGTTGAACCTGGCGGATGCCGCGTCTGTAAAGGCGGCAGCCGAAGAAATGGAGAAAAAGTTCGGTAAAGAGGGCTTACAGTTTTTCATACAGAAATTCATGCCCGGCGGCGGTAAAGAGACGATTATCGGCGCCAAAGCGGAACCCGGTTTAGGACATACTTTGATGTTCGGTCTGGGCGGCGTATACGTGGAACTTTTGAAGGACGTATCTTTCGCGCTCACGCCGGTAACGCCTTTCGAATCTGAAGAGATGATCTCTTCCATCAAGACTCATAAGCTGTTAGAAGGTTTCCGCGGTGACAAAGGCGTGGACCGGAAGAAGCTGGCTGAGATTATCCAGCGGGTTTCGCAATTGGTTACCGATCTGCCCGGCATCGAGGAAATGGATTTGAATCCTATCATCGCTTACGAGGACGGGGCTTTTGCAGTTGACGCCCGCATCATGATTTGATCGAGCTACCGGCGGGCAGGGGGCGTTTTTGATTCTAAACCCCGTGCGCACGGGGAGGCGATAAGCGGCTTCGCCGCAAGAAGCAGCGAGTGAGGGGGACGGCGTCCCCAGCCTATAAGCGGCTCCGCCGCAGGGAGTGCTTTTGATTCTAAATTATCAAAAGTTTTGATTAAACTTTTTCAAAAGTTTAGCCCCCGGCAGGGCCGCCGGAGGTCAGGTAAGAAACGCTCAATTCAACAGGAAAAAATCAGCTAAATAAAGTAAGACCAAAAGACCGACAGCAGCTAAGAAGGTTATTACTATTTTGAATACAAAATTGATTATATTCCAGCACGTCTTTTTCCCCTGCATGAAATTTTTTAAAAGCGAGACTATAATTTGTACAACTGGGGTGACACCTAAACCGATCCAACCGGCATTTCGAACTGTAGTCCAACCCATCACAATACCTAACGAGATCGCAAATAACGTTAGAGGATACAGTAACTTAACCCAATGTCTGAACAATAGCTGCTTGACGCTCCCGGGTATTGCAAATTCCACGATAAATGCAAACAACCGTCCGAATTTTATCAGCCAGGAAGAAATCTTCGAGGAAATTTTACTAAAGGTTTGCTCTCCACCGGTACCGGAATCGTTAAGGCTTAATCCTTTGAACATTTTTCCCACCACTTTAGTGCATCGTGCCGCAATGCGCAGTAAAAATTTCGGATCGAGCTTCCGGCTAATCTCGTAGCCGTTTTTGTCTTTGTCTTTGAGATGATTAAAAAGCTGCTCTTTGTCAAGACATTTAAGCAGCACATCCTGGGACTTAGGAGTTAAATCGCTGCCTTTTAAATAACATTCAACCACCTCCAAAAGATCATCGGCGTTTGGAGAGCAGTCCTTATCCTTGAATTTCAATTTCAGGGTGGATTTCAAAAATTTGCACATCATCTTTGTGAATCCGGTTTTTTCCTTTTCGCTTAACTCTTCGGCAATTATGGTTTTATGCGCATGAGCAAGTACATCTTTCAGTATTTTATCACCGGGAGACTGCTCCTTCTTCTTTTTATTATTAATCCCATTATTTTTCTCTTTTTTCTTAAAAAGTGTAGTGATAATCATTTCCGCGGCGTCGAGACGTCCCCACAGGATGTCATTCCTTCTCCAAAATTCATCCAGGAATGCCCCGAAATGCCCAAGGGCTGTACCGGCCAGTTTTCGGCGCTTTTCCCCTTCTTTGTTTTCGTCGATTAAATGGGTTGCGTCTTCCGGGCTCAAACGAATCACCTCTACCTTATCGGCCTCTCCCATATCCCGGTCATACAATACAGGAAATATAATCATATCGTAATTTTCAAAACATTGGTAATACTTTTTTATACAGTCCAGCGTAGTCCGGAGTAAATCATTCTGCTTTTTATCCGCATTCTTTTTATATTTCTTGATAATAGCGTAAAACTCTCTGGAACACTCTATGAATAAATTACTGAGACAGGAGGCAATTGCCGTGGTATATTTCTTAAACTCATTTTCGTTTTTTTTGTAAATGTCTTTTTCCCAATTTTCGTAAATTTTCTCGCTTCCCGGCTGAACATATTCTTTTAGTTTATCTAAATTTATCTTCCCTTGAAGCGATTCCGTAGCTACTTTTATAGGGCATAGAGGCACTTTAGAATTTGATGTAATATTAGCCCTTTTTCTCAATTCCCTGCCGGCATTCCGCAGCCGGATAAATATTTTGTCATTAAACTGTATCTTTAGTGCTTTTAGCTCGTTCTGATATAATCTTTTCCTGTCGTCATCCACTTCATCGAAATTCAGGTCTTTGTTATGTTCTTTTAGTGATTTTTCTGCGGCAGGGCCTAAAATAAAAAGTTCATTTATCTTACGTTGAACGAAAGCGATGCGCCTGAGTCGATAACTGAAATCAAAATTTAACAAAAATTCATTTTGTGTTTTTCCATCTTTTCCCCCCCCTGAATACTCACCTTCTAACCAGGCTTTCACTATACGGCGGGCCACCATTACATAATCCGAATCTTCTTCAAGTCCGAGATGACGTGCCACCAGGAGGCTAAATTCATCGAGAACCAACTGTATTTTTAGCCGGTGATAAACTTCATATGTCATCCCTTTCTTTTCCACCATGTAATCTAAACCCTTTTTTTTCCATTTATCAGCGGGCAAGAAGCATTCGTTTTTATCATCCTGATCCCGATGGACACGATCCAAAATAGGTTGGATTAAACCATTTACTCTTTCGATCAGCCGGTTATGTTCGAGTAGGCGCTCTAAGTCTTCGCCTATGGTTTCGTACCGGGGCAGGGAAAGCGTGGCTGCCAACACATTTTCTATGAAATCCGGTTTAACCTCCGGGATCACTTCTTTTTCGGGATGATCGGGCACAGGCTCGAGATAGATCAATTTACGATCCACAGGCAAATCGCTGCGTCTTTTTTTCAATGCATCAATCGCATAAGAAAAAGGCTTATTATCAAGATAACCGCCATCTCCAAAAGCAATTTTTTTTATGGAATCATAATCGATGTTATTACCTTTATTAATTATCGGTGAGGAAATATAATGCTTAAAAAAAAGCCTGATCCATTTGTTCATTTGCTCAGACTTCGGCTGGTTTGGGCACAGCTTTTCAATATCGGCAAGAGTCATGGGTTCAAAAGCAAAGGGAAAAGAAGACGTGCAGCGGGCGGCAAAAGCTAAAAAAGGATCGTTCTTTTTTTCAAAATCATTCCGCCCAAATTGTGTTTTTTTCTTGTCGGCATATAAAAAATGAAAGTGGTGCCGGTGCCGTTTCTCGTACACAAGTTTACCGGAGGACAAGCGGATAGGAACCGGGAGTCCCCTGATATCCGTTGCTGTAACGAACAAATCCAACTCGTCAACAAAGGGAGATGCTGCCGATTTATTTTCGATGTCCTCCATCGACTCAAGAGCATGAAGCAGTTTCCTGTAAATCCTTTTCCCGTCCAGTAGGGAAGCTGGAAGGCCGGTGAATTTTTTGTCATTTAGCAATTTCTCGATGTCGCCTTCCTCAATCCATAATTTTTTTAGCTCGTCGATTTCTTTTTGCTCCACCAGCGCTTTGGCAAGAAAAACGGCATTGATGCCGCCGGCGGAAGTGCCGGACAAAATATCTATAATGAAACGGGTTTGAATAGTGGGAGGGTCCGATGAACTTTCTTCTCCCTTTTCCGGGCATTCTATATCAAGTCCCAGCCAGTCAGCCCATTGGCGGGGGGTTAAGTTCTGGGCAAGTTTTCGGTAGATTCTTTCAGTTCCTTTAAGCTGGTTATTGGAGAGAAGGGGGAGGTGAGTTCCTTCCACTGTAGAAGGCGCGGTTGCCCTGACCAGTTTATACAGTTCCTGGGTGACGCCGTTCATATAAATTGCTAAAGAGATGCCCCCATACATCACCACTCCTAAACGTACCTCTTTTGTCGGATTATATTCAGGATAGTTATTCTTTTCTTCGTCCATCTTTTTGTCCCCATTTGCTTCCATCTTTTTTCTCCTTTATAAAACCATATTTTTTCTCCGCTGACACATAGTAGTATAAAGAATAAAAAATATCAACTATTTGGACAAGAAAAATAAAAAAAAATCACTATCCGATCAAATGTAGCCGAGAGATTCCAACTGCTTCCTGGCTTCGTCGTCCAACCCCTGCTCCTTACCCCGGCGCAGCAAATTATCCCGGATAATCTTCTTTATCTTTACTATAATAGGCATTACCCGCTTGACTAAAGCCGACTGCCGGGCGGCAATATTGCGTTTCTCCAGGGGGTCTTCTTTTAGATTGTAGACTTCGATCTTCGGCGTCTGCGGGGGCAAACCGTAAGGCCGGAAATACTCTAAGTCTTCGTCACTAAATTCTTCATTGTAGATTATTTTATAATCCCCGTGAATAAAAGCAAATTTCGCCGGTATCTGCCGGATATAACGACTCTCCGATATAGAAGAAATTAAAAACTCCCGCGGCAAAGACTCTTCACCCCGGATCAGGGGCATCAGGTCGATACCGTCTATCTTCGCCGCTTCATTCCCGATCTTATAATAACTCAAAATCGTGGGGATCAGGTCGATCAAACCGGCATTTTCGCCTATCTCCAGGCCCTTAAATTCAGCGCCGGGGAACTTGATCAGCAGCGGTACTTTGATCAACTCATCGTACAAACTGTGAGAATGAGTCCAGCCCCGGTGCTCGTAAAACTCCTCGCCGTGGTCGGACAAAAAGATAATCATGGCATTGTCATATAAACCCAACTGTTTCAACTTCTGCATGAAGGCGCCGAAATAAGCGTCGAAAGCATGGATTTCCGCCCGGTAAAGTTCTATGTAGGCTTCTTTTAACTCTTCGTCTACCGGCTGGAAAGTTTTCCAGGGGGCGTTCTGGTTCACTACGGCTAATTTTTTATATTTCGGTTCACGGTTGAGTTTTAACAGGAACTCCTCGGGAGGGGTATAAGGATCGTGCACCTGGTAGGTGTGCAGGAAAAAGAAAAAATCCGGGAACCGCGATTTTTCCAACAGGGCCGCTGCTTCGTGGAAGAGGGTGTGGGCGGCTTTGGGAAACAGCGGGCTGGTATAAGGAACTTTGTGATAGTAGTCGAAACCCCGCGAGTAGCCCCATCTTTTCCTCATGCCCATGCCGGAGTGAAAACCGAAAGTAATGAATTTTTCAGAGATTTTTTCTATCAATAAAGGTATCTGCGGGTCTAAAGGTCTGCCGGAGTTTACCCGGTGATTAAATTCGCAGCGGCCGGTGAATAAACTCATGAAAGAAGGCAGCGTCCAGGGACACTGGGCATAGGCGTTTTTGAAAGAGAGGCAGTCTCGAGTAAATTCGTCGAGATACGGAGTCAACGGCTTGCCTGCCACTTCAGCGCCCACCTGGTCCCAACGCAGGGTGTCCGCGGCGATCAAGAAAATATTTTTCGGCGCCGCCCCCTTTTTATAAAAAACCGGCTTGCTAAAAAAAACAACTCCCCGGCCTTTAAATTTCAGCAGCAGGCGGTCATTTTTTTCTAATTTCAAATCCCGGAAATAGCGGTGCGAGTATTTTGCCGCCTTGATTTTGTGGATTTCTATACTCTTGCCCTTTCGATACACTTCGAGAAAGAATTGGATTTTTTCTTTTTTTTGCAGGTTGTCGAAATATAGATAGGTGTAGAAACTTACTGCGCCGGTCAGCCGGGGAAAAATCTGCAAACTTCTTTTACCTTTAAGATAAAAAGGGAAACCCTCGATGGTAGGCAGTTCCGCCAGCCAGGTTTCTTTTTTTTTATCTTCGGGATTGTTCTTTTTTCCCTGTGAACTGCGGCTTAAAGCAGCTTTTTTCGCGTTTTTGCCGGTTTCCCGGGACGCCGGCGAGGTGTGCCTAAAATATATTTTCCGCAGCTTTTTGTCCACCCGGAACCTATTCGTGTCTAAAGAAAAATTCTCCGGCTCCACTCTTACGAAATTCTTCTCTTCAGGTTTAAATAAGAGCACATAGAGCAGCCCTAAAACCGCCGCACAAAACAAAACAAGAAAAAGGAATTTGATGATTTTTTTCATGGGAAGAGATTGTATCAGAAAAGCTCCACACCTGTCAATAATCAGAAGCAGCTTTCGGCCTTGCCTCCGGCGGTGAGAGGGGCTTTTTTGAAAAATCGCCCCCCTCAACCCCCCAAAAAACTTTTGTTGAGGGGAAGGAAAGGGGGCAGGCAAAAAAAACTGCTTAATCAAAAGTTTTGTTCAAACTTTTTCAAAAG
>JAGLSW010000391.1 GCA_023135565.1 Candidatus Aminicenantota bacterium
TCAATTTATCTGAGCGCTATAGAGGTATGTTAATTCGGGGAAGTCGTGCTTCCCAGGCCCCAAACATATACTTGCCGGGTATAATGTTTGTTGGGTATAACCCCAGGGAGGCACGCCGGTAATCTCCAAAATATATACCCGACAGGTATCATTCCTGTTGGGTATATACTCTGGCGCATTTGAGGAAATGTCATTGGGAAACGGCAAACTTCATTCTTTTGAAGCGACGAGCGTCAGTCGCTCTTCATTATAACTTCAATGAATTTATGGCGAAGGCATTTCTTTCCTACCAATATTTTTTGGAATATGAACCCCGGCCTTTTTCCAAAATTGAATAAAAATCAACCCCGGGCTTGAAAAATATATACCTTTAAGGTATAATACCTATTGGGTATGATCCCCAGGAGGTATATTGATGAAATTTTATGATCGAAAAAAAGAAGTGGCAATTCTTAAAAAGGCTGGCCGTGTGGCTGTACTGGGCCGGAGACGCATCGGTAAGACCCGGCTTTTGCAAGAATCAGTGACCGGGCCCTTTATTTACTTATTCTTTTTTAGCGAAGCCTCGGAAGCCTTTATTGCCGGTAAGTGGACCGAAGCCGTCAAAAGCAAGGATATATATATTCCCAAATTAGATAGAATCAGCGATATACTCGAGTATGTGTTCCGTAATACAGATTTGCCTATCGTGATAGATGAGCTCCAGAATGCGAGAAAGAAATTCCCGGAGATTATCTCGCTTTTGCAGCATTTGATGGATGAGCATAAACAGAAGCAGGTGTATGTCACCGGGTCGTTGATATCTATGATGAAAAAGGTAGTGGAAGACTATCGCAGCCCTATTTTTGGCCGCTTCGACTTTACCCTGAAATTGAAAGAATTAGATGTAGAAACCGTGATGGAGATCATGTCCGATCTGGGTTATCCGGCAGCGGAAGCCCTGAAATACTATGCGGTGTTTGGCGGGATTCCCAAGTACTATGAATTGATCGAGACGCTGAAGCCGGCGGATTTTAATGAGTTTATTAACCTGATGTTTTTTAAATACCCCCGGCCGCTGTATAATGAAATATATGTCATGCTAAAAGAAGAAATCGGTAAGGAATTCCACAACTACTTCGGGGTTTTACATGCCATATCCCAGAACGGAGTTACTTTTGGCGCCATTGCCAGTGCGTTGAACATGGTTTCCACCTCTGTATCCAAGTATCTAAACTCACTGATAATGGATTATGAACTGGTTGGCCGGGAGCAGCCCATATCGAAAAAGAAAAAGAAAACCCATTATTTCATCAATAGCAATATTATTGATTTTTGGTTTACCTATTGTTTCAGCAGCCGGGACGACCTGGACAGGGGAGATGAAGAAGTAGTTTACCAGGGATTCCTGAATAATTTCCCTACCTTCTACGGCAGCAAATTCGAAAAAATAATTGTCAGCTTACTTCCTCGTGTGCTCAGGCGGAAAAAGGTTGAATATAGTACTATTGGCCGGGACTGGGGCAAAAGGTATGAATTCGATTTTGTTGTGGACAGCAATGATCTGGTCTATATCGGCGAGATAAAAAAAGGAGAATTGAATGTTTCCGCCGAGATAAAGAAGATAGAAGCCGTGGTACAGCAAGAGAGTTTTTATAAAAACAGGCAGGTTCGCTATATGATGGTGGGTGACCGGTTCATAAATAAAAAAAAGGGAAGGAATATCCATTACATAGACACGGCCAGTTTTTTTGCCTAATTTAATGCAGGTAAAAAACAAGACAGGGCGAAAACATACCTGACAAGTATAATGCCTGCCGGGTATGCTTCCGGCGAAACTTGCCGACAGCCTCGATATATATATCCAAAAGGTATGCTTCTCGGCAAGTATGTTAATTTACAGGAAGTGCGCTGCTCAATCTCGAGTATATACCTCGCAGGTATAATGCCTGTCGGGTATGCTGCTTTGCGCAAGAGGTGTCGCACGATCTCAAAATATATACCTGGGAGGTATGCTTCTCGGCGAGTATGTTAATTTAAAGGAAGCGCGCTGCTCGATCTCGAGTATATACCTCACGGGTATAATGCCTGTTGAGTATAATCCATGAAGAGATTTGTCGGCAATCCCGAAATGCATCCCTGTCAGGTATAATTCCTATTGGGAATAATATCGTCTAAGCAAGCCGGCAGGTAAAAGGATATACCTGAGAGGTATAATGTTTGCCGGGTATGTTCCCGGGGATGCATTTTGAATAGCTCAAAAACATATACCCGGCAGGAATAATACCCGCCGGGTACTTTGTTTTTTCATCAAACTACGGGTTTTGGGTTCTCCGGTCTCTGCTGTTCTCTGTTCTCGCCGCGAAGCGGCTCAGAGGGCGGGTTTATAATCCCCAGCTTTCTGTACTACTAATCAGTGAAAATCTTGT
>JAGLSW010000392.1 GCA_023135565.1 Candidatus Aminicenantota bacterium
CACAGGCTGACCAAACCCAAAGAGACATCCCGCTGCTTCATGGCATAAAGCAGGGTAGTAAGTATCTTCGAACCGGTGGCTGCTACAGGATGACCTAAAGCGATAGCGCCGCCGTTTACATTCACTTTACTGCGGTCTATTTTAAGCTCGCGTTCGCAGGCGATATATTGAGCGGCAAAAGCTTCATTCAATTCGACCAGGTCGATGTCCGCTAAAGATACTCCGGCCATCTCTAAGGCCGCCGGTATCGCTTTCACCGGCGAAAGACCGAAATACTTAGGCTCTACGCCTACAAAAGAATATCCGCGCAGCAATGCCATGGGCTTGAGTCCCAGACTTTCGGCTTTTTCGCGGGACATAAGCACCTGGGCAGCGGCAGCGTCGCACAACGCACAAGCATTACCGGCTGTAATGGTGCCGTCCTTGGCAAAAACCGGCCTCAGTTTGGTTAAAGATTCCATGTTCATGCCTTCACGGTAGATTTCTTCAAAATCGAATACCGTTACTTTTCCTTTGCGTCCTTTTATTTCCACCGGGGTGATTTCTTCTTTGAATAAACCTTCCTTGAAGGCTTTTTCCGTTTTGTTGTGAGAGTCTACCGCATAAACATCCTGCTCTTCCCGGGTTATGCCTTTTTCCTTAACTACTTCTTCGGTGAGATCGCCCATCAGGCCGCCGCCTAAAGGACAAAGAAAACCGTCCTGGTGCATGAGATCGAGCAGTTCGCCTTTACCCATGCGGTATCCATAACGCGCTTTGGCTAAGGCGAAAGGAACCTGGTTGGTGCTCTCGATACCGCCTACCAGCACGGTGTCTACGTCGCCGGCTTTGATGGCCTGGGCGCCGAAAATTAAGGCCTGGATGCTGGAACCACAGCGCACATTGATACTGACTGCCGGTTTCTCTACCGGGACGCCGCCGTTAACTGCGGCGATTCGCGCCGGGTTGGGGCCGATGCCTGCCTGCCAGGCATTTCCCAATATGGACTGGTCGATCACATCTGCTTCTATACCGGAACGTTTAATGACGTCTTCGATGACTACGGCCCCGATCTGGGGGGCTGTCAGCTTTTGTAACGTTCCGCCAAATTTACCGCCCGCTGTCCGGGCGGATCCGACTATAACTATATCTTTCATAATTTTCTCCTAATCCGCTTACATGTCGTTCGCTAGTGCCATGTAACGGCTTAACGATTTGCTTTTCGATATCCTAATTGATCCTGGGCAATGATCATCTTCTGGACATTGACGGTCCCTTCGACGATCTGGTATACCACGGCATCCCTGTAATAACGGGCAGCCGGGTACTCGGTGGAATAACCGTAGGCGCCGAGAATCTTCATGGTGCTGTGAGCACAGCGGGTCACCATTTCACCGGCTAAGAACTTGGCGTAACAGGTCTCCAATATATTGCCGTATTTACCCTGGTCTTTCTGCCAGGCTGAACGGTAAGTCAATAACCGGGTGGCTTCGATCTCCGTGGCCATGTTGGCAATCAGTTCCTGGTTCATCTGGAACTTACCTACCTGTTGACCGAACTGCTCCCGCTCATTACAGTACTGTACAGCCGTATCCAAACAGGCCTGGCCTAATCCGACGCCTCCGGCAGCACAACTTAACCGCGTCTGGTTCAACGAACTGAAACAGATTTTTACGCCGTCGCCTAACTTACCCAACAGGGCGTCGGCAGGTAAACGGACATCTTCGAATACGATTTCACCGGTGGGGGACGACCGGGTGCCTAATTTGTCTAAATTGGCAGTGGAAATGCCGTCTGAAGTAAAATCCACGATAAAAGCGCTCAGACCTTTGGAACCTTTTTCCCGGTCGTGATAGGCGTAAACGATGCCTGTTTCCGCCTGGGCAGCGGAAGATATCCAGGTCTTGCAGCCGTTGAGGATATAACCGTCCCCATCGGGTATGGCTGTGGATTTCATCGACATGACATCAGAACCGGAATCAGGCTCCGTAATGGCAAAACAACCGATCTTTTTTGCTGAGATCAGGTCGGGAATCCATTTTTGTTTCTGCTCTTCGGTGCCGTGGCGCAGTATCGAAATAGCCGTGCCTAAACACTGGGTGTTAAATGCTACACGCAGAGAAGAAGACCCGCGGGCCACCTCCTCGGTGATGATGGTTTGGGCAAGAAAACCTATATCGAGACCGCCGTAAGCTTCAGGAATAGGGCAGGCAAAGTAGCCCAATTCCGCCATCTTGCGGATGACCTCGAGCGGGTAATAGTGTTCTTCGTCCCATTTCTCGACATTGGGGAGAATCTCCTTTTCGGTGAAATCCCTGGCCGCTTCTTTCATAGCTAAAAGTTCTTCACTTAACTCAAAATCCATTTTATTATCCTCGTTGATTTAGAATTGTTGATATGGATGTTAACGTTAGCGATATGTATGCGGTCTCTTTGGAGAACCGCAAATCGATAAGCACATCTTTTTTTTTCATAGCTAATATTAAAGGAAATGTCGTATTATGTCAATAGGAATAGGAAAAAAAGTTAAAAATTTAACACTATCGCTCCCGGCTTGAATTACCCGTTAACCGTACCGGCTGTATGGCAGCTTCCGGTAAGGGGCGAAAGGCTTTCGCCCATGATTAGATGAACTTTAATGACAGGCGAGCGCCGCCGGCTTTTACAAAAGTTCTACATTATTCTTTTTGCCATAACCGGGTATTTACCGGGAACATTGTTTCGCTTTTTAAAAGAAATCCCCCTAACTTTACAAAAAAAATTGAAAAAGGGTTGACAATTTTCCATTTTTTTTTAATAATCATATATGCCGCTGCTTTTTAGAAAATGATGATGCTAAGGCAAGATATGGTTTTAGCAAGCATATATAAGGTTATAATAGAAAAAATTTAAGAGGAGCTGCTATGATTCAGGAAGAAAATAGTAAAAAAAAAGTCCTGGTAATTGGACTCGGCGCCATCGGACAGATGTTCGCTTGCCGCCTCAAAGCCTCCGGGTGCAGTGTTTACGGGGTCGATGTGGCGCAGGACTGCATTAAAGCAATCGCAAAAAATGGGATAAGTATCGAAGGCATCGCCTCTCTTAAGTGTAAACTCGATGGGGTAGCCACTAAAACCGGCGACTTAAAAGAGCGGGAATTCGATTACGTGGTTATTTGTGTCAAAACGCCATATATGGAAAAAGTAGTAGAAAGTTTAAAGAGCATCGAGGATGGTTTTCAAATCGTATCCATGCAAAACGGCATCGACAACGAAGAGTTCCTGGCCAAACATTTCGATAGGGAAAGAGTGATGCGTTTCGTCGTTAACTTTGCCGGGAATCTCATCGGCCCGGGCCGGGTAAAGATGATCTTTTTTCATAAACCGAATTATGTGGGCTGTCTCTGCGGCACGGAAAACTGCGAGCATGCAGCGGGTTTTGCCCGGATGATAAATGCCGCCCGTCTCGATACGGAGCCTACGAATGATATCAAAAAATTAGCCTTTCGGAAAACTGTCCTGGTAGCTGCTCTTGCGCCTATCGCAGCCCTTTTGGGAATGACTATGGTGGAAGTGATGACTGAAGCGGAAACGCGCTACTTAGTAGAAATGCTTTTGGAAGAGGCCATCGAGGTGGCCCGGGGCAGGGGTTATGATTATGGCGACGATTTTTTCAAATACTGCCTGAATTATCTTACCTCAGCGGGGCACCATAAGCCTTCTATGCTGATCGACATAGAAAGCGGCAGCCCTACCGAGATCGAATATATAAACGGTAAGATTTCCTTTCTCGGCCACGAGCTTGACATTCCCGTGCACTTAAACACCTACCTGACACTGCTGGTAAAGGCAAAAGAAAAATTACAGGCCAAACGGTTGAAAGGTGAATAACAGGATCTAAACATGGTGAAATCGAGAGCGATCTTTGCAGGTGTAGATGTAGGCGCGTCGAGAACTAAAATTGCCCTTCTCGATGCCGGTAAGAATTTAGTCGGCAGGTGTGTGCGGAAGTCGGGCACTGATTTTTCCGCTTCGGCCCGAGAATGCCTGGAAGCGGCTTTAGAAATGGCCGGGGCGGAACAAAAAGATATCGTTAATGCCGCCTCCACCGGGTATGGCAGGAAGAATGTCGTTTTTGCCCGGGACAGCAAAACCGAGATCAGTTGTCATGCCCGGGGCTGTTACTATTATTTCCCGGAAGCGATAACCGTTATCGACATCGGCGGCCAGGATAATAAAATCATTAAATTAGACGAAAAAGGGCGCCGTATTAATTTCAAAATGAACCGCAAATGCGCTGCCGGCACAGGCGCTTTTTTGGAAGAGATGGCGCAGCGTTTGGATGTGCCTATCGAAGAGATGGACGGTTTATCCGGGCAATCTACGGACATGGTCAAGCTTG
The DNA here is from genome assembly GCA_023135565.1 of Candidatus Aminicenantota bacterium. GTDB lineage: Bacteria > Acidobacteriota > Aminicenantia > UBA2199 > UBA2199 > JAGLQA01. The sequence goes on from JAGLSW010000392.1 coordinate 4,360, forward strand.
GCAGTTTTTGTACGGTTTTTTCCGCCACCGAGGTTTTGGAGCGGATCAGGGAGGGCAAAAAACTGCCCGATATTGTCAAAGGGTTATTTTTTTCTATGATAAAGCGGGTGATGGAGATGGATTCTTTTACCGGCAAAGTAGTGATGACAGGCGGGGTAGTGGCTCATAATCCGTTCCTGGTAAAGATGTTCGCGGAACTTATCGGCAGGGAGGTATTTGTGCCTGATTTTCCGCAGTTCACCGGGGCCATCGGTGCGGCCTTGTTTGCCATGGAAAACAAATAGTTACAGCATTCGGTTTTCGACCTTCCATGAAATGGGTGTGGCGCACCCAGCCTATAAACCGCTTCGCGGCAGGGGCAACGGGTGAGTGCTTTTGATTCTAAATAATAAGAAGTTTTGATCAAACTTTTTCAAAAGTTTGG
>JAGLSW010000393.1 GCA_023135565.1 Candidatus Aminicenantota bacterium
CGGCAGGGGCCGCCGGAGGCAAATAGGTGCGGTGTGCCGAGGTCCCCAACAATTTTCAATGGGGGCGTCACCCGGCAGGGTCGCCGAAGGCAAATTTGTGAACCGTTCTATTTTTTCTTTTTACAGGGTTTCTCGGTCATTGCTCCTATTCGCTGACCTTGATGCACCGAATGGCCCGTAAATACACCGGGTTCAAACAAAAGAATATTTAAAGAACCTCCGTACTTGAAACCACCTAATTTCGTGCCTTTACGCACACAAACCGGGTTGCCTTTGCTTGCTTTCGCATATTTCTCCAGGGTGTTTACCGATTTCATTTCGTACTCGATCCGGCTGATGGTATTCAAACCGACCGCAACCATAGCCACGTACCCGAATTTTTTCGTTTCGAAGATAAAAACGCCGCGATGAAACAGTTCGAATATGCTGAAATTGGCGTCACTGGCCCCTACGTTGCCGTCATGGAACCACTCGGGAGCGTCTACTATGCCGTTGTATATCCCGTTTACTTCTTCATAATGTACCAACGTCCCGGTGACGGGCGCGTGGTAGTGGTGATAATCCGCGGGCAGCAGTACACAGGAAAGCGCCGTGCCGCCGATGAAATTTTTCCAGGAGCAGTGGTTGTTCAACAAGGCTTTAACGCCTATTTTTTTGTTTACTTTTAAGGGGATTCCCGATCTTTCGGTTAATTCCGTATTCAGCATATTGATCACGGAATCGGCGGGAGAAACCACCACACTATCATCCCCTTTGTCCGCGATAGGCCGCGCCCCGTCCTTGAGTTCACGTGAAAAAAATTCATTAAAGGTCTTGTACCCTCCGGCGGGCACTATGTAATATTCCATATGCGTGGAGGGATCCGTCACCCATGCGTCAATCGCTTTCAAAACCTCTTTATTTTTCTTCTCGTCCATAAATGCGCCGCGTGTTTCGATGAACTTGACAGTCCAATCGAAAATCACTTTTTCCCCGTTGTATTCCAAAGTATTGAGAAAATAAAATGCCTCGCGATTATCATAGTAGAAGTGGGTAAAGGGTTCGATAAATCCAAGCCCTTCTTTTTCCGGGGTGGCAAGAAAATATAACCAGTGATGGAAATAGTAACAGAATTCGTCGCAAGTTCGATTTCTCCATATGTTTTCGAAGGGTTTTATAACGCCGTCGCCATCGAAGTCTTTCACATTATCTATGGCTTTTTTGTATACATCTCTAACTTTTTTAATTTCGAAGAGGTCTTTCAGCTTTTTAACGATCGGGTATAACTTGCCATCGGGAACCGGTCTAAATGGGTCGTCCCCGGATTTCCCGTAATAAGAAAACGCCTTTTTAACGACTTTATCGACTTTTTTTACATCCTTTTTATCCCCCGCGGACAGCCCCAGGGTGAATATCGACACACATAACATTACCACTAATAATTTTTTCATGTTTTTTCCTTTTAAATACTTACTAAACGTTTTTAAGGGGAAACGCTCAAAACCGTCCTCGATAAATCCCTGGAACCGGAAAAACCTGGAAAGCCCAATTCCCAATTCTTTACTGTTACCGGGTTTATCGTACCGACCAACCACCGGACCACACGTATTTTTTATTCTTTCCCGGCCTTTGCTAAGGCGGCCGGCAGGCGTTAGAAAGCATTTTTACCTCCCGGGCATCAAATCTCTTTGAGCCGTAATCTTAGTAACCGGTTTTTATTATAAACCGGTTTCCCTGTAAAAATATCAGATCATATTATAAAGAAAAAAGAAATCATTGTCTATCATCTATGTCTCAAAATTTACCCTGCCGGGCGGGAATTATCCCGGCAGGGTCACGCTTTTGATTTTAAATAATAAGAA